>NZ_CP062252.1:600000-812500 GCF_014863605.1 Pseudomonas allokribbensis | reverse complement strand
GACGTGCCGCCTCACCGTCACGGGTGAAGATGCAGGTGCCGTTGCCGTATTCGTGATCGTTGATCAGTTGCATTGCCTCTTCCAGGCTGTTCACCCGAACGACGCACAGCACCGGCCCGAAGATCTCTTCTTTATAGATGCGCATCTCAGGGGTGACGTTGTCGAACAGACAGCCACCGAGGAAGAAGCCTTCCTCATGACCTGGCACGCTCAGACCACGACCATCGACCACCAGGGTCGCGCCTGCCGCCACGCCGTCTTCGACATAACCGCTGACCTTGTCGCGCGCCTGACCGGTGACCAGCGGCCCCATGTCCAGACCACACGAAGTACCGGCACCGATTTTCAGCGCCTTGATCTGTGGAACCAGTTTGGCCACCAGTGCGTCGGCTACCTGGTCGCCCACACACACGGCCACCGAAATCGCCATGCAGCGCTCGCCGCAGGAACCGTAAGCCGCGCCCATCAGTGCGCTGACGGCGTTGTCCAGATCCGCATCCGGCATCAGCACTGCGTGGTTCTTCGCGCCGCCCAGAGCCTGCACGCGTTTGCCACGCTTGGTGCCTTCGGAATAGATGTATTCGGCAATCGGCGTCGAACCCACGAAACTCAGCGCTTTGACTTCCGGTGCGTCGATCAGCGCGTCCACCGCAGTCTTGTCACCGTGCACGACACTCAGCACGCCTTTCGGCAGACCGGCTTCCAGCAGCAGTTGAGCGATCAGCAGGGTCGAGCTTGGATCACGCTCGGACGGTTTGAGGATGAAGCAGTTACCGCAAACGATCGCCAGCGGATACATCCACAGCGGCACCATCGCCGGGAAGTTGAACGGCGTGATGCCGGCCACCACGCCCAGCGGCTGGAAGTCAGACCAGGCATCGATGTTCGGGCCGACGTTGCGGCTGTACTCGCCCTTGAGAATTTCCGGCGCTGCGCAGGCGAACTCGACGTTCTCGATACCACGCTTCAGTTCACCGGCAGCATCTTCCAGCGTCTTGCCATGTTCTTCACTGATCAATTGCGAGATGCGCGCTTCGTTCTGCTCCAGCAGCTGCTTGAAGCGGAACATCACCTGGGCACGTTTGGCCGGTGGCGTGTTGCGCCAGGCCGGGAACGCAGCCTTGGCGGCATCGATGGCGTGCTGGATGGTTTCGCGGCTGGCCAGCGGCAGCTTGTGGATAGCCTGACCGGTGGACGGGTTGAATACATCAACTGCGCGACCGTTTTCGGTCACCAGTTCGCCATTGATCAAATGCGGGATAACGCTCATCGAAAACTCCTGAATTCTTGTCCACGGGCACCCGCCATGGAGTGCCCGTTTTTGTAGGTATATATAGAAGGAAAAATCAGTCGAGCTTGTTCAGCACTTCGCCGACCGCGTCGAACAGACGATCGAGGTCTTGCGGCTTGCTGTTGAAGGTAGGGCCGAACTGCAGGGTGTCGCCGCCGAAGCGCACGTAGAACCCGGCTTTCCACAACGCCATACCGGCTTCGAACGGACGCACGATAGCGTCGCCGTCACGGCCCGCGATCTGAATCGCGCCGGCCAGGCCGTAGTTGCGGATGTCGATGACGTTCTTCGCCCCCTTCAGACCATGCAGGGCATTTTCGAAATGCGGTGCAACTTCAGCCACGCTCTGCACCAGGTTTTCCTTTTGCAGCAGGTCGAGTGCCGCCAGGCCAGCGGCGCAAGCCACCGGGTGCGCCGAGTAGGTGTAGCCGTGCGGGAATTCCACCGCGTATTCCGGGGTCGGCTGGTTCATGAAGGTCTGGTAGATCTCGGAGCTGGCAATCACCGCACCCATCGGGATCGCGCCGTTGGTGACTTGCTTGGCGATGCACATCAGGTCCGGGGTCACGCCAAAGGTGTCGGCACCGAACATGTTGCCGGTACGGCCGAAACCGGTGATCACTTCGTCGAACACCAGCAGGATGCTGTGCTGATCGCAGATTTCACGCAGGCGCTTGAGGTAGCCCTGTGGTGGAACCAGCACGCCAGCGGAACCGGCCAGTGGTTCAACGAACACCGCAGCAATGTTCGAAGCATCGTGCAGTTCGATCAGCTTCAGCAGCTCATCGGCCAGGGCGATACCACCCTGCTCCGGCATGCCACGGGAGAAGGCATTGCTCGCCAGCAAAGTGTGCGGCAAGTGATCGACATCCATCATCGCCTGGCCGAACAGCTTGCGGTTACCGTTGACGCCGCCGAGGCTGGTGCCGGCGATGTTCACACCGTGGTAGCCACGGGCGCGGCCGATCATTTTGGTCTTGGTCGACTGGCCTTTCAGGCGCCAGTAGGCGCGGACCATTTTCACCGCGGTATCGGCGCACTCGGAACCGGAGTCAGTGAAGAACACGTGATTCAGGTTGCCCGGAGTCAGCTCGGTGATTTTCTCGGCCAGCTGGAACGACAGCGGGTGACCGTACTGGAAGCCCGGCGAGTAATCGAGAGTGCCCAACTGCTTGGCCACCGCTTCCTGGATTTCCTTGCGGGTATGCCCGGCGCCGCAGGTCCACAGACCGGACAGCGAGTCGTACACCTTGCGGCCCTTGTCGTCGATCAGCCAGCTGCCTTCGGCACCGACGATCAGACGCGGGTCGCGCTGGAAGTTGCGGTTGGCGGTGTACGGCATCCAGTGCGCGTCCAGCTTGAGTTGGCTGGCCAGTGGCGACGACGCGTTTTCAGGCATGTTCATCGGGCAAAACCTCGCAGGGCAATAAGCTTCAGGGAGATAGAAAGCGTTGTTGCAGCTAAATTGCCACGGGGATAAAGTCGGTGAAATCCAACTTTTCTAACCTTCAGTTAGAACACTGCTAAACAATGAGAACAACAACATGAGCAGCCGCCGCCCCGATCCACTGGCCCAGGTCAGTGACTTTGATATCCGCCTGCTGCGGATTTTTCGCAGCGTGGTCGAGTGCGGCGGCTTCTCGGCAGCGGAAACCGTGCTCGGCATCGGTCGTTCGGCGATCAGCCAGCAAATGAGCGATCTCGAACAACGCTTGGGCCTGCGTCTGTGCCAACGTGGTCGCGCCGGTTTCTCCCTGACCGAAGAAGGTCGCGAGGTCTATCAATCGGCGTTGCAGCTGTTGAGTGCACTGGAAAGTTTCCGCACCGAGGTCAACGGCCTGCACCAGCACTTGCGCGGAGAACTGATCATCGGTCTGACCGACAACCTCGTCACCCTGCCCCACATGCGCATCACCCACGCGCTCGCGCAGCTGAAAGAGCGCGGGCCGGACGTGCAGATCCAGATCCGCATGATCGCCCCCAACGAAGTCGAACAAGGCGTGCTCGACGGCCGCCTGCATGTCGGCGTGGTGCCGCAGGCCAGTGCGCTGTCGGGACTGGAATATCAGCCGCTGTACAGCGAACGCTCGCTGCTTTATTGCGCGGTCGGCCATCCGTTGTTTTATGTCGATGACAAGCAACTGGACGACGAACGCCTGAACAGCCAGGACGCCATCGCCCCGACCTTCCGTTTGCCGGCGGAGATCCAGGCGCACTATCAGGCCCTCAATTGCACGGCCAGCGCTTCCGACCGTGAAGGCATGGCGTTCCTGATTCTGACCGGGCGTTACATCGGCTATCTGCCGGATCATTACGCCAGCCTCTGGGTACAACAGGGGCGGCTGCGCGCGCTCAAGGCCAACACGCGTTTCTATGATTTGAGCCTCGCCTCGGTCACCCGCAAAGGCCGGCGTCCGCATCTGGTGCTGGAAAGCTTTCTCGAAAGCCTGGCCGCCACGCGCTGACGACCGGGGTTTTATTCGCCCGGGGCTTGTCGCAGGCCGATGGTTGCGCTATCAACGCAACTGGTTGCACCCCACAGACAAACCCGGAAGTGCCTATGACCTTTGAAGTCCCCGCTCACGGCGGCAAACCTGCCAGCCGCATTCGTCAGAAGAACGAAGAGACCATCATCAAAGCCGCCGAAGACGAGTTCGCCCGTCACGGATTCAAAGGCACGAGCATGAACACCATCGCCACCAAGGCCGGGTTACCCAAGGCGAATCTGCATTACTACTTCACCAACAAGCTCGGGTTGTACGTGGCGGTGCTGAGCAACATCCTCGAGCTGTGGGACAGCACCTTCAACACCCTGACCGCCGAGGACGATCCGGCCGAAGCCCTGACCCGCTACATCCGCGCGAAAATGGAGTTTTCCCGCCGTCAGCCGCAAGCGTCGCGGATCTTTGCGATGGAAGTGATCAGCGGCGGTGAATGCCTGACCGAGTATTTCAACCAGGACTACCGCGCCTGGTTCCAGGGCCGGGCCGCGGTGTTCCAGGCGTGGATCGATGCCGGCAAGATGGACCCGGTGGATCCGGTGCACCTGATTTTCCTGTTGTGGGGCAGTACGCAGCATTACGCCGACTTCGCCACGCAGATCTGCCGGGTCAGCGGTCGCAGCAAATTGACCAAACAGGACATGGACGACGCCGGCACCAACCTGATCCGCATCATCCTCAAAGGCTGCGGCCTCACTCCTTCTATATAAGTCGTTCTATGCCATTCACCCTCAGCGGCTTCTGCGAATTTCGCGAAGAGATTCGCAAAAGCCGTTTCATCACCTTCGCCGCACCGATCGGCAGCCCTGCCGACGCCCAAGCCTTCATCGAGCAGCACAGCGACTTGAACGCGTCGCACAATTGCTGGGCGTGGAAACTCGGTGATCAGTACCGCAGCAACGACGACGGCGAACCTGGCGGTACGGCCGGACGGCCGATTCTCGCGGCCATCGAAGCGCAGGATTGCGATCAGGTCGCGGTGCTGGTGATCCGCTGGTACGGCGGCATTCAACTGGGCACCGGCGGATTGGCCCGGGCCTATGGCGGCGGCGCGAACAAGTGCCTGCAAGCGGCGGCGAAAATCGAATTGATCAGCCGTGTGCCACTGAGTTGCGCCTGCGGGTTTGCCGAACTGGCGCTGGTGAAGTTGCGGGTGGCGGATCTCGGCGGTCTGGTGGTGGAGGAAAACTTCACCGCCAACGGCGTCGAATTACAGTTGGCAGTGGGGGAAGCGCAGATCCCGTTGCTGCAAAACCAACTGGCCGATCTCAGCCGTGGACGCATCCTGCTCCAGCGCTGAACACCTGCAATATTTCGGGGCACGATACGATTCGCTTATTCCACCGAGTTGCCCACATCAGCTGTGCACCCGACTGTGGATAACCTGAGCACACACCGCTGTAACCCTTCTGTCACGTGGCTTTGCGCGTTTTGTTCACTTTTCGCCCAAACCACGTAAAAAAAGTTTAATTCCAAGCAAAAACAATCAGTTAGATCTGTTTATCGCCATTGGGAGATAGTACCGATGCGCTTATGCCAAGGTTTTCCGATTGCGCACAAATACTGTGGAGCAACCTGTGGATAACCCGTTCATGACTCGCGCAGTCGCAGGTGCAGCTTAGCTCCGACGGGATTGCTCGTTTTTTAACCAGTAACTTGCGAGCAAAACTGGAGCCTGATCAACGGCTTTGCGCTCAATTGGTGCTGCCCATCCGGGCAATTTGGCCTTCGATGCTCTACGCGAAGGGTCGCCGGGCAAGCGCTTGACGGGTTCCTGACTCAATGGCCAGGAAATTGCTTTATCCACAGGCACAACTCCAAGCAAGCCGAGCCTGTCATGCCCAACGCCACGCCCACCCCGCGCCTGCATCTGCGCCGCATCAGCAAACGTTATCCCGGTTGTCTGGCCAACGATGCCATCGATCTGAGCATCGCCCCCGGTGAAATCCACGCCCTGCTGGGTGAAAACGGCGCGGGTAAAAGCACGCTGATGAAGATCATCTACGGCGTCACCCAGGCCGACTCGGGTGAAATGCTCTGGCAAGGGCAACCGGTGAACATGCGCAACCCGGCCCAGGCCCGGCAGTTGGGCATCGGCATGGTGTTCCAGCATTTCTCCCTGTTCGAAACCCTGACCGTGGCGCAGAACATTGCGCTGGCAATGGGCCCGGCGGCCGGGACGCCGAAACAGCTTGAACCGAAAATCCGTGAGGTGTCCCGCCGTTACGGCATGGCGCTGGAACCGGAGCGACTTGTCCACAGCCTGTCGATCGGCGAACGCCAGCGGGTGGAGATCGTCCGTTGCCTGATGCAGGACATTCGCCTGCTGATTCTCGACGAACCGACTTCAGTGCTCACGCCGCAGGAGGCCGAGGAACTGTTCATCACCCTGCGCCGGCTCGCGGCCGAGGGCTGCAGCATTCTGTTCATCAGCCACAAACTCGGCGAGGTGCGTGCCTTGTGCCACAGCGCCACGGTTCTGCGCGGCGGCCGGGTGGCGGGGCATTGCGTACCGGCCGAATGTTCCGACCGAGAGTTGGCGCAACTGATGGTCGGCGAGTCGGCGACATTGATCAGCGAGTATCCGAAAGCCAGTGGCGGCGCGACATTTTTGCAGGTCAGCGGATTGAACTGGCACAACCCCGATCCGTTCGGCTGTTCGTTGATCGACATCGACTTGCAAGTGCGCAGCGGTGAAATCGTCGGCATCGCCGGTGTGGCGGGCAACGGTCAGGATGAATTGCTGGCACTGCTGAGCGGCGAGCAAATCCTGCCCCGCGATGCAGCGCAAACCATCTGTTTCCGAGAACGCGCCGTCGCCGATCTACGTCCGGAGGCGCGACGCAAACTCGGCCTGGCTTTCGTCCCCGCCGAACGCCTCGGGCACGGCGCGGTCCCGGAGTTGAGCCTGGCGGACAACGCCCTGCTCACAGCCTTTCAACAAGGCCTGGTCAGCCACGGGTTGATCGAGCGCAACAAAGTCGAATCCCTCGCCGAGTTGATCATCCAGCGCTTCGGCGTGAAAACCCCGGACACCCAAACCAGCGCCCGCAGCCTGTCCGGCGGCAACCTGCAGAAATTCATCCTCGGTCGGGAAATTCTTCAGCAACCGAAACTGCTGATCGCGGCGCACCCGACCTGGGGCGTGGACGTCGGCGCGGCGGCCGTGATCCATCGTGCCCTGATCGCCCTGCGCGATGCGGGCGCGGCGATCCTGGTGATTTCCGAAGACCTCGACGAACTGTTCCAGATCAGCGACCGCCTCGGCGCGCTCTGCGGCGGGCGGATGTCGGCGCTGCAAGACACGGTGCAAACCCGAATCAGCGATGTCGGTGGCTGGATGGCCGGCCAGTTCCACAGCCCTCAACCACAACCCGCCACGGTTTAACGGAGTTTCCCATGCTGCTTTCCCTCGAACCCCGTGGCCGGCAATCGCGCCTGATGCTGTGGTGCTCGCCGCTGTTGGCGGCGGTGCTGACCCTCGGTTGTGGCTCGCTGCTGTTCATCGCCCTCGGTCATGATCCGCTGCAAACCTTGCACACCTTGCTGATCGCGCCGGTCAGCGACTTGTATGGCGTCTCCGAATTATTGGTCAAGGCGTTGCCGATCCTGCTCTGTGCCCTCGGTCTGGCGGTGGCCTATCAGGCGCGAATATGGAACATCGGCGCCGAAGGTCAATTGTTGCTCGGTGCGTTGGCCGGCAGTGCGCTGGCGGTGAACATCATCGATATGCAGAGCCGTTGGGCCTTGGTGCTGATCCTGCTCACCGGCACGTTCGCCGGCGCCGCGTGGGCCGGGCTAACCGCCTGGTTGCGCACGCGCTTCAATGCCAACGAAATCCTCACCAGCATCATGCTCAATTACATCGCGCTGAACCTGCTGCTGTTCTGCGTTCACGGGCCGTTGAAGGACCCGGCCGGGTACAACTTTCCCGAGTCGGCGATGTTCGGCGACGCCAGCCGCCTGCCGTTGTTGATGGAGGATGGTCGGGTTCACGCCGGGGTGTATTTCGCCCTGCTCGCGCTGGTGGCGGTGTGGGTGTTGTTGCAGAAAAGCTTCGTCGGCTTCCAGATCAAAGTGCTCGGGCTGGATAAACGCGCGGCGGGGTTCGCCGGGTTTCGCGAGAAGCGTCTGATCTGGCTCGCACTGCTGATCAGCGGAGGATTGGCGGGACTTGCCGGTGTTTGCGAAGTCACCGGGCCGATTGGGCAACTGGTGCCGCAGGTCTCGCCGGGCTACGGCTATGCGGCGATCACCGTGGCGTTTCTCGGCAGGCTCAATCCCATCGGCATTCTGTTTTCCAGCCTGTTGATGGCGCTGCTGTACATCGGTGGCGAGAGCGCGCAGATGACACTGAACCTGCCGCAGGCGATCACCCAGTTGTTTCAGGGAATGATGCTGTTTTTCCTGCTGGCCTGTGACGTGCTGATCCTCTACCGACCCCGTCTGAACCTGCGCTGGGTGCGGCGCACCTCAACCACCGCCGTAACCGCCGGAGCGCTGTGATGGATATCGATCTGCTGAGCAATGTTTTCTACGCCATGGTGCGTTGCGGCACACCGCTGCTGCTGGTGGCGCTGGGTGAACTGATCTGCGAAAAGAGCGGCGTGCTCAACCTCGGGCAGGAAGGGATGATGCTGTTTGGTGCGGTGATCGGTTTCATCGTCGCCTTCAGCACCGGCAATCTGTGGCTCGGCGTTGTACTGGCGATGCTCGCCGGAATGTTGTTGTCATCGCTGTTTGCGCTGGTGGCGCTGGTGTTCAACGCCAATCAGGTGGCGACCGGGCTGGCGCTGACGATTTTTGGTGTGGGCCTGTCGACCTTTGTCGGTGCGGCGTGGGTCGGCAAACCGCTGGCCGGTTTCGAGCCGCTGGCGATTCCATTCTTGAGTGACATCCCGCTGATCGGCCGCATGCTGTTTGCCCAGGATCTGCTGGTGTACCTGTCGTTCGCGCTGTTTGCACTGGTGGCCTGGGTGATCGTGAAAAGCCGTGTCGGGCTGATCATCCAGGCGGTCGGCGAAAACCCGGACGCCGCGAGTGCCATGGGCTTGCCGGTGCTGACCGTGCGTACGCTGGCGGTGTTGTTCGGCGGAGCGATGGCCGGACTGGCCGGGGCTTATCTGTCGCTGGCGTACACGCCGATGTGGGCCGAGAACATGACCGCCGGGCGTGGCTGGATCGCGCTCGCGCTGGTGGTGTTCGCCAGTTGGCGGGTGTGGCGGCTTTTGCTCGGCGCGTATCTGTTCGGACTCGCCAGCATCCTGCACCTGGTGGCGCAGGGGTTGGGGCTGGCGATTCCTTCAAGCTTGCTGGCGATGCTGCCGTACGTCGCAACCATTCTGGTGCTGGTGTTGTTGTCGCGGGATGCGGTGCGTACACGGTTGTACGCGCCGGTATCACTGGGACAGCCGTGGCAGGCCGGACATTAAGCCGTGACGGCCCGCGACAGCGACCGAACAGGCAACGCCTGAGCAATGCCCCACGCCACTTCGAGAACCAGGAAACCCACCACCAACGAACTGGCGCCGTGGGCCAGGGCATACGTCATCCACGCCGCGAACAGAAATCGCGTCACCGCGTCATAGCGCCCATAAACCGGCTGCGGATCACGAATCCGCAGCACCGACCACATGCACACCACCGAACCGAACAGATTCGCCATCAACAGATGCGCAGGTTCGAACGCCGGCAACTCACCGGGCAATTCCAGCGCCTGACTCAACGCCGTCAACAACCCATGCAACACAGCAAAACTCCACGGCGTGACAAACGCCACTGTCACGATCAAGTCATACCAGGCACTGCCGCGCACCAACTGTCGATACTGCGTTGAAGTCCACATCATCCTTGCTCCGAAAACTCAGGGAGCAATCACGGTAAAGCCTGGAGTATGCTCCAGGGTCAAACACTTTCGAGACCTGCAAGATGCGCATCGGTGAGTTAGCCCAGACCTGCGATGTCAGCCGAGACACGCTGCGTTTCTACGAGGAGCGCGGATTGATTGCGGCGCAACGCAGCGCCAACGGTTATCGCGACTATCCGCCGGAAATGGTGCAACTGGTGCTCTACATCAAAACGGCGCAGCGTCTGGGCTTTACCCTTGGCGAGATCGGCAGCAGCGTTGGCGCGTTGTGGCAATCGCCAAACCCCGACACCACCGTCACGCAACTGCTGCAAGACAAACTCAAGCTGGTCGAAACCCGCATGGCTGAACTCGGTGAGCTGCGCCAGGAATTGCAGCATCGGCTCGGTCAACGTTGTCCATTGAACCCGTGATCTTTCAACTTTCAAGGAAAGCCAATCATGTCCGCACTGAATCCTGCCAAGCACGCACTGATCATCGGCGCCTCCCGGGGCCTGGGTCTGGGTCTGGTGAAAACCCTGCTGGCCGACGGCTGGCGAGTCACCGCCACGGTTCGCAATCCTGCGAACGCCGAGGCGCTGAAAGCACTGGGCAACGTGCAGATCGAAAAACTCGACATGGACGATCAGCAAGCCGTGATTGCCCTGAGCCAGCAACTCAAGGGCGAGACCTTCGACCTGCTGTTCGTCAATGCCGGGGTCAAAGGCCCTGAAGTGCAGACCCCGGGCGGCGCGACGCTGGCGGAAGTCGGTCAGTTGTTCTTCACCAACGCCGTGGCGCCGATCAACCTGGCCCAACGCTTCGTCGGGCAGATTCGCGACGGCAGCGGCGTGCTGGCCTTCATGAGTTCGGTGCTCGGCAGCGTGACCATGCCCGATGCGCCGGAACTGGCGCTGTACAAGGCCAGCAAAGCGGCGCTGAACTCGATGACCAACAGCTTCGTCACGCAGTTGGGCGATCAGAAACTGACTGTGCTGTCGCTGCATCCAGGCTGGGTGAAAACCGACATGGGCGGCGAAGGCGCCGACATTGACGTCGACACCAGCACCCGCGGCCTGGTGGATCAGGTGGACGCGTTTGCCGGCAAGGGCGGCCATCACTTCGTGAACTACAAGGGTGAAACCATTCCCTGGTAAACACTGAACCCTGTGGGGGCTCGCTCCCACAGGGTTATCCCGGTGTCTGGTCGGGTTGGGCTTGCCCGTCGCAACATTTTGTTCGAAACTCCGCACCTCGTCCTTCGCGGCGACCCTGGATCAGCAGACAGGGCAACACTGAGCTGGCAACCCTGAACCCAACTTTCAGAGGAGCCGGCCACAATGCCTGCGACCCGTATCTGGTTAAAAAATCCCCTCGCCATTTTCACGGCCAATGGTCTCGACGCCCGTGGCGGTCTGGTGCTGCAAGACGGTGTGATCACCGAAGTGCTCGGCGCCGGCCAGCAACCGTCGACACCGTGCAATGAAGTGTTCGACGCCCGTGAGCACGTGATCCTGCCGGGCCTGATCAACACCCATCACCACTTCTATCAAACCCTGACCCGCGCCTGGGCGCCGGTGGTCAATCAGCCGTTGTTCCCGTGGCTGAAAACTCTGTACCCGGTCTGGGCACGCCTGACGCCTGGAAAACTCGCCCTCGCCACCAAAGTCGCGCTGGCCGAACTGTTGTTGTCGGGTTGCACCACCGCCGCCGATCACCACTACCTGTTCCCGGACGGCCTGGAAAACGCCATCGACGTGCAAGTCGAAACCGTGCGTGAACTGGGTATGCGCGCCATGCTCACCCGTGGTTCGATGAGCCTCGGCGAGAAGGACGGCGGCCTGCCTCCACAGCAGACTGTGCAGGAAGGCCAGGTAATTCTCGACGACAGCCAGCGCCTGATTCACGAGTACCACGAGCGTGGCGACGGCGCGCAAATCCAGATCGCTCTGGCGCCGTGCTCGCCGTTCTCGGTGACCCCGGAAATCATGTCCGCCAGCGCCGAGCTGGCAAACAAACTCGATGTGCGCCTGCACACTCACCTCGCCGAAACCCTCGACGAAGAGGATTTCTGCCTGCAACGCTTCGGCCTGCGCACCGTGGATTATCTGGACAGCGTCGGCTGGCTCGGCCCGCGCACGTGGCTGGCCCACGGCATCCATTTCAACCCCGACGAAATCGCCCGCCTCGGCGCGGCCGGCACCGGTATCTGCCATTGCCCGAGCTCGAACATGCGTCTGGCGTCCGGCATCTGCCCGAGCATCGACCTGACCGATGCCGGCGCGCTGTTCGGTCTCGGTGTGGACGGCTCGGCGTCCAACGATGCGTCGAACATGATCCTCGAAGCCCGCCAGGCCCTGTACATCCAGCGCCTGCGTTATGGCGCCGAGAAGATCACCCCGGAACGCGTGCTGGGTTGGGCAACCAAGGGCTCGGCGAGCCTGTTGGGCCGTACCGACATCGGCGAACTGGCGGTCGGCAAGCAGGCGGACCTGGCGTTGTTCAAGCTGGATGAACTGCGCTTCTCCGGCAGTCATGATCCGATTTCGGCGTTGCTGTTGTGCGGCGCGGACCGCGCGGATCGCGTGATGGTCGGCGGCAAGTGGCGCGTGGTTGACGGGCAGGTTGAAGGGCTGGACCTCAAAGGCTTGATTGCCGATCACAGTCAGGCGGCTCGGCAGTTGATCGCCGGCACCTGATTCTCCTTCTGATCGTTCCCACGTCGAGGCGTCCGCGTGGGAACGATCAATCACAACCCCAGCAGCGACAACATGATGAACGTCGCAAACAACACAAAATGGGTCATGCCCTCAATGGCATTGGTCTCCCCGTCATTGAGGTTGATCGCGCTGACGATCAGCGTGATGAAGATCATCACGGTCTGCACCGGGGTCATCGCCATCTGAAACGGCTGACCGGTGTAGAGCGCCATCGCTTCCATCACCGGTACCGTCAGGATCACTGTCGACAACGACGCGCCCATCGCAATGTTGACCACCGACTGCATGCGATTGGCCAGCGCCGCGCGCAACGCGGTCAGGATCTCCGGCGCCGCCGAAATCGCCGCCACCAGAATCGCCGTGATCACCGGCGGTGCGCCCGTCCCTTCCAGGCCCAGATCGAGGGTCTTGGACATCACCTCGGCCAGTGCGCCGATCACCACCACACCAAACACCAGAATGCCGATCGACAGCGCCAGGCTGACCGGTTTCGGCTCCTGCTCCACCGGCTCTTTCTTGCGGCGTTTATCCGGATAGCTGTAGCTGAAAAAGTAGCTGTGCGGGCCGACCTGCATGCGCAGGAACAACGTATAAAGCACCACCATCGCGCCGATGGTGAACGCCGAATAGATTTTCCAGTCGGCCTCGGGAATGAACTCCGGCACCACCATCGACACACCCATGGCGGTGAGAATCATCACGCTGTAACTGCGGGCCGAATCATCGTTGTAGGACTGCTCGCCATGCTTGATCCCGCCCATCAATGCGGCGAGACCGAGGATGCCGTTGATGTCGAGCATGACCGCCGAATAGATCGTGTCGCGCACCAGGGTCGGCGAGGCTTCGTTGCTCATCATGATCGCCAGGATCACCACTTCCACCAGCACGGCGGCGAGGGTCAGGATCATCGTGCCGTACGGGTCGCCGACTTTTTCCGCGAGCAGTTCGGCCTGATGAGCGACACGCATCGAGGCGGCGACGATGAACGCGATCAACACCAGCCCGCCGGTCAAGGCGACGACCTGGCCACTGTGCAGCAACCAGTGTTCCAGCGGATACGCCACGAGAGCAGCGATCAGGGCCAGCAGCAGAAAGCTTTCTTGCTTGAGGATCGTGAGCATGGCGGACCTGCGGGCGCTGGGGACGAATGAGTGACTGACTGCGGGGCGGCGCTAATAGTTCGTTACACCTTAGCGCACCACGGAATGGCAGCCGGTTCGGCAGGTGCACTTTATTGGCCTTGGCGGCCTCATCGCGAGCAAGCACGCTCACCACGGGTGATCGTGCTCCCATGTGGGAGCGAGCTTGCTCGCGAAGGCCTCGCCTCGATTTCGACTCGATTTGTTGTCCGCTTGGTCAGCCTTTTGCATTGCCCTCCCCACACACAACAAAAGGGAGTTCGCGTTCATGCAAAAACGTCCACTGCAAACACTGCTGTGCATCGCCATGGGCCTTGGCCTCAGCCTGAGCGCCAGTGCCGCCGATCCACTGAAAGTCGGCTTCGTCTACATCGGCCCCATCGGCGACCACGGCTGGACGTATCAGCATGAACAGGGGCGCAAGGCGCTGGCGGAAAAACTCGGCACGCAGATCACCACCAACTACGTGGAGAACGTCGCCGAAGGCGCCGATGCCGAACGGGTGATCCGCAACATGGCCAAGGACAACTACGACCTGATCTTCACCACCTCTTTCGGCTACATGAACCCGACAGTGAAGGTCGCCAAACAGTTTCCCAAGGTGACCTTCGAACACGCCACCGGCTACAAGCAGGACAAGAACCTCGGCACCTATCTGGCGCGTACTTATGAGGGCCGTTACGTCGGCGGTTTCCTCGCGGCGAAGATGACCAAGACCAAGAAGATTGGCTATGTCGCCTCGTTCCCGATCCCGGAAGTGATCCGCGACATCAACGCCATCCAGCTGGCCCTGAACAAGTACAACCCCGGCACCGAAATCAAAGTGGTGTGGGTCAATTCGTGGTTCGATCCGGGTAAAGAGGCCGACGCCGCCAACGCGCTGATCGACCAGGGCGTGGACGTGGTGTTCCAGCACACCGACAGCCCGGCGCCGATCCAGGCCGCCGAACGGCGTGGCGTCTATGCCGTGGGCTACGCTTCGGACATGGCGCATTTCGGCCCGAAAGCGGTGCTGACCTCGATCGTCAACGACTGGGCACCGCACTACATTCAGGCGACCCAGAGCGTGATCGATCACAACTGGAAATCCCAGGACTACTGGGGCGGGTTGAAGGAAGGCACGGTCGAACTGCCGATCAGCGATCTGGTGCCGGCGCCGGTGAAGGCCGAAGCCGAGCAGATCATCGCTGACATCAAGAGCGGCACCTTGCAACCGTTCACCGGGCCGATCAAGGATCAGGCCGGGGTCGAGAAAATCCCGGCGGGTGTGAGCGCGACCAATGTGGAACTGGCGTCGATGAACTACTACGTCGAAGGCATGAAGGCCGAGATGCCGAAGTAATCCACCTGACGCCGACCTGACCCTGATCGTTCCCACGCTCTGCGTGGGAACGATCCCCCTTTTACCTTTCAAGGATTTTGTATGGATCAGCTTCCAATCATCGGCATCAGCCCGCTCTACTCCGACGACCAGAACGCTTGGTCCACCGTCGCCGAACAGATCGACCACGCCTGCCGCGAATGGGGTTTCTTCTACATCAAGGGGCATCCGATTTCAGCGCAGTGCATCGACGCCCTGCTCGACCACGCCCGGCACTTCTTCGCATTGCCGGCAGCGGAAAAACTCAAGATCGACATCACCCAGACCGCCCATCATCGCGGCTATGGTGCCATCGCCACTGAACAGCTCGACCCGGACAAACCCAGCGATCTGAAGGAAACCTTCGACATGGGCCTGCACCTGCCGGCCGATCATCCCGAGGTGCTGGCGGAAAAACCCTTGCGCGGCCCCAACCGTCATCCGGCCATTCCCGGTTGGGAAACGCTGATGGAGCAGCACTACCTCGACATGCAGGCCCTCGCACAAACCCTGCTGCGAGCCATGACCCTGGCACTGGGCATCGAGCGCGACTTCTTCGACACGCGCTTCAACGAACCAGTCAGCGTATTGCGAATGATCCATTACCCGCCGCGCCACACCGCCAGTTCCGCCGAACAGCAGGGGGCCGGTGCGCATACCGATTACGGCTGTATCACTCTGCTGTATCAGGACGCGGCCGGCGGCTTGCAGGTGAGAAACGTAAAAGGCCAGTGGATCGACGCACCGCCCATCGACGGCACGTTCGTGGTCAACCTCGGCGACATGATGGCGCGCTGGAGCAACGACCGTTATCGCTCGACCCCGCACCGGGTGATCAGCCCGTTAGGCGTTGATCGCTATTCGATGCCGTTCTTCGCCGAACCGCATCCGGACACCCGCATCGAATGCCTGCCCGGTTGCCAGGACGACCGACATCCAGCGAAATATCCGACCACCACCTGCGCCGAATTCCTGCTGTCACGCTTCGCCGATACCTACGCCTACCGACGAGAGCAGGAAGCGGTGTGATGGATCGGTTGGTCAGGTTTTGCCAATTGTTTCGGCGCGCATCTGTAGAATGCCGTCATTGCACCTGATGAGAAAAGAATATGTACGACTGGCTCAACGCCCTGCCCAAGGCCGAACTGCACCTGCACCTCGAAGGCTCGCTGGAGCCCGAGCTGCTGTTCGCCCTGGCCGAACGCAACAAGATCGCCCTGCCGTGGAGCGACGTCGAGACCCTGCGCAAGGCTTACGCCTTCAACAACCTGCAGGAATTCCTCGACCTGTATTACCAGGGCGCCGACGTGCTGCGCACTTCCCAGGATTTCTACGACCTGACCTGGGCCTACCTGCTGCGCTGCAAAGAACAGAACGTGATCCACACCGAACCGTTCTTCGATCCGCAGACCCACACCGACCGTGGCATCCCGTTCGAAGTGGTGCTCAACGGCATCGCCGCCGCGCTGAAGGATGGCGAGCAGCAACTGGGCATCACCAGCGGTTTGATCCTGAGCTTCCTGCGCCACTTGAGCGAAGACGAAGCGCAGAAAACCCTCGACCAGGCACTGCCGTTCCGCGATGCATTCGTCGCCGTGGGCCTGGACAGTTCCGAGATGGGTCACCCGCCGAGCAAGTTCCAGCGCGTGTTCGACCGTGCCCGTCACGAAGGCTTCCTGACCGTCGCCCATGCTGGCGAAGAAGGCCCGCCGGAGTACATCTGGGAAGCCATCGACCTGCTGAAAATCCAGCGTATCGACCATGGCGTTCGCGCCATCGAAGACGAGCGCCTGATGCAGCGGATCATCGACGAGCAGATCCCGCTGACCGTGTGCCCGCTGTCGAACACCAAACTCTGCGTGTTCGATCACATGTCCCAGCACAACATCCTCGACATGCTCGAGCGCGGTGTGAAGGTCACGGTGAACTCCGATGACCCGGCGTACTTCGGTGGTTATGTCACCGAAAACTTCCATGCCTTGCACGAACATCTGGGCATGACCCAGGATCAGGCCAAACGCTTGGCGCAGAACAGCCTGGATGCGCGGTTGGTAAAACCGTAACAGCACAAAGCCGTTCGAACACGCCCGTGTTCGAACGGCTTTTCAGGTCTCAGCGCACAACCGCTTCAGTCAACTCTTCCAGCGTTTTGCCCCGGGTCTCCATCCCGAACAGCCACACCACCCCCGCCGCCACCGCAAAGCACAACGCCCCCAACGCAAATACCCCGCCCTGCCCGGTGATCGGGAACACCAGACCGGTGATCAGCGGCCCGAGCAGCGAACCCACGCGCCCGATGGCCGAGGCGAAACCCGAGCCCGTCGCACGTGCCGATGTCGGGTACAACTCCGGCGTGTAGGTGTAGAGCACCGCCCACATGCCGAACAGGAAAAACTGCATCAACAGGCCCGAGCCGATCAGCAGCCCGACATTGCCGCCGAACACCGCACTCTGGCCGTACAGAAACGCCATCACCCCGCCGCCCAGCAACGTGACGATGCACACCGGCTTGCGTCCCCAGCGCTCCACCAGCCACGCCGCCATCAGAAACCCGGGTATCCCGCCCAGGGAAATCAGCACCGTGTAATACACCGACTGAGTGACCGCAAACCCCGACTGTTGCAGCAACGCGCTGAGCCAGGACGTCAGTCCGTAGAAGCCGAGCAATGCAAAGAACCACAGGCTCCAGAGCATCATCGTGCGCTGGCGGTACAGCGGCGACCAGATCTGGCCGAGGGCCGACAGGAAGTTACCCGGTGGCGTGATCACCCGAGGCAGGCGAACCGGTTCCGGCAACGCAGCTCCGCCGAGCGACGCCCGCACCCGGTCCTCAATGGCGCACAGCACCTTGTCCGCCGCGTCATGCTTGCCCGCCTGTTCCAGCCAGCGTGGTGACTCGGGAATAAAAAAGCGGATCGCCAATACAAATACCGCCGGCACCGCCAACACCAGAAAGATGTCTCGCCAGCCGATCAGCGGCAGCAGGAAATACGACAGCACCCCGGCAGCAACAAAACCCAGCGGCCAGAAGCCGTCCATCAAGGCGATGTAGCGCCCGCGACGCCTGGCCGGTATCAGCTCCGACAGCATCGACTGGGCAATCGGAAACTCCATGCCCATGCCGATCCCCAGCAGGATGCGGAACAGGGTCAGGCTCTCGACCGTCTGCGCCGTGGAGCACAGGTAACTGGCCACACCCCACAACACGATGCTCCACTGAAACACCGGTTTACGGCCGAAACGATCAGCCAGCAGTCCGGACAGCGATGCGCCCAGCACCATGCCGAAAAAGCTCGAACTGGCGAGCAGCCCGGCTTCGGCGCTGCTCAGGCCGAATTCGGTTTTGATCGAGCCGAGCAGGAAGGTCATCATCGCCAGATCCATGGAGTCGAAGAAAAACGCCAGGGCGATGATGATGAATATGATCCGGTGATAACCGCTGACCGGCAGGCGTTCCAGTCGATCCGCCGCGCTGAAGTTTCCCGTGTCCATGCCACCTCCTCCATCCGAAATGTCTGCGGATCGAGTGTGCGCGATAGCCGTTCAGCCTTTGTGCCAGATGCGACCTGTTCGCAGTCGTAGGCGACGCCAGTCATTCGGACAATGGTGCGAAGCGCTCTACAATGCCATTTCCAGCTCGGTTTCCCGGGCGAATCGATGAATTTCCCGCTGCCCCGCCGCCGTCAGTTGCAGGGCGCGGGAATCGTTGGGCAGCATCAACCAGCCGGACTGCATGAACAGCTGCAACAACGCCGCCCCCAGCGAACCGCCCATGTGCGGGCGTCGCTCGCTCCAGTCCGGGCACGCGCAAGCCACCTGAACATTGCGATGAGCCAGCGCCTGGATGAAGACCCCGCGACTGGCCAACTGTGTCGAGCCCTTGTGGGTGACTACCACCCGATGTTCAAGCTGTTCGATCCAGCCGGCATCGAGCAGGCGCTGGTACAGGTCGGCCGCCAGCGTACCGCCCAGATGATCGTCGCAAAAACGCGCACGCAGCAGGGAGGACGGCGCGGCCTGTGGTCTGGCAATGGGTGTGGCGCGCTTGAACACGTCGGGAACCTCCCGCGGCGCGCTGGCAAGCGTGGCGCTGGCCAGGGCCTCGATGGCCGCGCCGACTTCCGGAGCCGCCAGGCGAAAGAAGCGCTTGCGCCCGCGAGCCTCGACCTTCAACAGACCGCCCGTGGACAAGCGCCCCAGATGCGCGCTGGCCGACGAGGGCGACAGCCCCGCCAACAGAGCCAGTTCCTCGGTCTGCCGGGCCGAGCCATCCATCAACGCCCACATCATGGCGCTGCGTTTGGGATCGGCCAGCAACGTGGCGATCTGGCTGATGCAAGGTGCATGTTCCATGTATTCACTCCCTGTTGAATCGTATCGTCTACTGCTCAGAGACATCTTGACCAGTAATCAGTCGTCGGCCAAGCCGCGCAAAACGCCTTGATCCGAGGCAAGGCAACACACTGCCACCCGGCATTCGCAGTAATTGATGCAACCCTCACCGCTGCCCGGTCAGTGTCGGTCCGAGCGAGCCTGTTCCCGCGTGCCGGTGCAGGCTTCAGGCGGTCGCTAGTATAAGCGGGTTGCTCGCGGCGTCCTGCGCCGGAGCGGGTACGGCTGGTGATTGTTCCTGACAGAAATTTCGCTATTTACCTGCGACTAATGATCAACCTGCGGAAAAACGGGAAATCGGCTACTCAGTTCGGCGCAACGGCTGGCGAGCATCTCCCTCAACAGGTTCACCGGCTTACTCAATTGTGCGCGATGGGCGCACAGCAGATTCAGCGGAGCCCGCTCGCAGAGCAGGCCGGGCAGCAGCACTTTCAGCCGCCCCGCGAGCACATCGTCGGCCACATCCAGCCAGGATTTGTAGGCGATGCCCGCCCCCGCGACGGCCCATAACCGCACCACGTCGGCGTCATCGCTGAAGCGGTCGCCACTGACGGTCAGGCTGACTTCGCGTTTGCCGTCATGAAAACTCCAGTGGTCATGCACCCGACTGCCCAGCATGTACAACAGGCAATTGTGCTGCGCGAGCTGTTCCAGTTGAGTCGGCTCGCCGTGTTTCGCCAGATAGCCGGGAGAGGCACACAGCACCCGCCGGTTCTGCGCAGCGATGGGCAATGCGACCAGACTGGAATCCTCCGGTTCGCCATAACGCAGGGCGATGTCCACCGGTTGGCGAAACAGATCGGCGATGCGGTCGCCCAACAGCAGACGCACCGTCAATTTCGGGTGTTCACGCTGAAACTCATCAAGCCACGGCAACAGCAGGTTGCGGCCGAAATCCGACGGTGCCGACAGTTGCAGAATCCCGCTGACCTGGTCCTGACCGCTGGCCAGCAGACGACGGCCTTCATCCAGGTTGCTCAGCGCCGCCCGGGCGTATTCGAGGAAGCCTTCGCCCTCGGAGGTCAGGCGCAAACTGCGGGTGGAACGCGCCAGCAACCGTGCCCCGAGTTGTTGTTCGATACGCTTGAGCGCCGCGCTGGCCACGGCGGCGGACATGTCCATCACCCGGGCCGCCGCCGACAGACTGCCCAGATCCGCCGCCCGGACAAACAACTGCAAGTCATCGAAACGCAGCATTTCAGCCTCGATTATCAAAAAAATATTGAAAGAGACTGCTCTTTTAGCCGGTTTTATCTCGCGTAGAAATAGCCAATCATGCCTCCCATCGAATTCATCCCGTTCCGGAGTCGAACATGTCCCAGCCCTTCACCGCCATCGCCACCCTGATCGCCAAACCTGGCCAGCAGGACGCCCTCGAACAACATCTGCGCGCATTGATCGAACCGACCCGCGCGGAAGCCGGTTGCGGCCAATACGACCTGCACCAGGACCTGGCCAACCCGCTGGCCTTCTACATGATCGAGCAGTGGGCCAGTGACGAAGCCCTGCAGGCCCACGACGACAGTGCGCATATCCAGCATTTCCGGGCGCAGGCCGCAGGCTTCCTCGAACACTTCGAGCTCAAGCGCCTGCGCGCCATCGCCTGAATCCTTCCTTCAAGCATCTTTCGGAGTCATCCATGAAAGCCATCGCCTATTACGCATCGCTGCCGATCAGCGACGAAAAATCCCTGCAAGACATCGAACTGCCGGAGCCAGTGGCCGGCCCGCGCGACCTGTTGGTCGAAGTCAAAGCGATCTCGGTCAACCCGGTCGACACCAAGGTTCGCCAGAACGTCGCGCCAGAAGGCGGCGCCGCCAAAGTGCTGGGCTGGGATGTGGCCGGCGTGGTCAAGTCAGTCGGCAGTGAAGTGACGTTGTTCAAGGCCGGCGACAAGGTCTTCTACGCCGGCTCCATCGCCCGGGCTGGTGGCAACAGTGAACTGCATGTGGTGGATGAACGGATCGTCGGCCATATGCCGAAAACCCTCGGTTTCGCAGAGGCCGCCGCCCTGCCGCTGACCGCCATTACGGCGTGGGAGCTGTTGTTCGAACGCCTGCAAATCCGCGAAGGCAACACCGATGAAGGCCAGAGCCTGCTGATCGTCGGCGCGGCCGGTGGCGTGGGTTCGATCCTGACCCAACTGGCCAGCCAGCTGACCGGGCTCAAAGTGATCGGCACCGCCTCCCGTCCGCAAACCCGCGACTGGGTAAACGAGCTGGGCGCTGACCTGGTGATCGATCACAGCCAGCCGTTGAGCGAAGAACTGAAACGCGCCGGCCTCCCCCATGTGACCCACGTCGCCAGCCTGACTCAGACCGACCAGCATCTGGACCAACTGGTCGAGGCCCTGGCGCCGCAAGGCAAACTGGCGCTGATCGATGATCCGAAGTCGCTGGACGTGACCAAGCTCAAGCGCAAGAGCCTGTCGCTGCACTGGGAGTTCATGTACACCCGCTCGCTGTTCGAAACGCCGGACATGATCGAGCAGCACAAACTGCTCAACCGAGTGGCCGAGCTGATCGATGCCGGGACGTTGAAGACCACGGTGGGCGAGCACTTCGGCAAGATCAACGCGAGCAATCTGCGCCGTGCCCACGAATTGCTGGAAAGCGGCAAGGCCAAGGGGAAAATTGTTTTAGAAAGTTTCTAAAATCTGAGAGACCGCAGCCTTCGCCAGTGCCAAAAGTATCTGGCGCGGGGGCTGCGGTTGCTTTTTGCCGTCAGTCAGATGCTTGACCCTTGTCACAATTGCGATCGTATTCGGGTCTACAATCGAAACCTCTGCGATGCAATCTTTTACGTCCGGGAGGTCAGCAATGAAGATCCTGATAAAAGAAGTGGCAAAGTCCCAGTGGCAAGTTCGTCTCGACCAGCACGCCGTGACATTCCGCAGTGAGGCCGAAGCTCGGGCCTTCACCCGCACCCTCGAAGCGCGTCTGTACGCGCCCCATCAGATTCCCGACCTCGGCCAGCAACGCGCTGTCGGCTGAGTTCCTCCGTTCAGACTTCGGCCTGCGCCTTTGCCAGCGCCCGGGCATTCTGTATGCGCCGGGTAAGCATTGCCGCGCTGACCACCAACAGACCGCACAGGCTGATGACCATGGCCATCGGCACGGCTGTGCCATCGTGCAAAACCCCCACCAGCGCCGAAGCCCCGGCGGCGACGCTGAACTGCATGCTGCCGAGCAATGCTGACGCACTGCCGGCGCGAGCGCCCTGCCCGTTCATCGCACTCGCCGCCGCATTGGGGCTGATGCAACCAAGACTCGCCACGCAAATGAACAATGGAATCAGCAGCGGCCACAGTGCCTCGGTGTGCAGGGCGCTGACCGCGAGCAGCGTCAGCCCGGCAGCGAAGTAAACCCAGACCGCCCGTGACAGCAGAAACGCCGGGCCGCGCTTGGCCAACAATCGCGCATTGACCTGCGCCACCAGAATGAAGCCCGCCGCGTTGGTGCCGAACAGCCAGCCGAAATGCTCGGCCGGGACGCCATACAGTTTGATGAAAATGAAAGGCGAGCCGGCAATGTAGGCAAACATCCCGGCAATCGCGATGCCGCCGGTCAGGGCATGGCCCATGTAGACCGGGTCGGTCAGCAGTCGACCGTACTGACGCAGAGCACCGGACAGTGGCTGGCGCGGAACATGGGCCGGCAGACTTTCCGGCAGGCCGAGGGCCACCGCCAGGCCGGCCAGGGCACTGAACCCGGTCAGCACCAGGAAGATCGACTGCCAACCCGTCGTATTGACCAGCAGACCGCCGAGCATCGGCGCCAGGATTGGCGCCAGCCCCATCACCAGCATCAATTGCGAAAAGACTTTCGCCGAACCCACAGCGTCGCATTTGTCAGCGACCACCGCCCGGGAAATCACCATCCCGGCGCATCCGCCCAGTGCCTGAACGAACCGCGCACCAATCAGCCATTCCAGATTCGGTGCATAAGCGCAGGCCAATGACGCCAGGGTGAACAGCACAAGGCCGGTGAGCAATGGAATCCGCCGCCCGAAACGATCCGCCACCGGACCGTAGGCCAGTTGACCGATGGACAGGCCAAAGAAGTAAGCCGACAGCGTCAGTTGGACGTGTTTCTCATCGGTGCCGAACGCCAGCGCCATGGTGGGAAACGCGGGGAGATAGAAGTCGATCGCCAACGGACCGAAAGCGGTCAAGGCACCGAGAATCAGAATGGTACGGAAGTTCATCAGGCGTCCAGGTTCGACAGGCAGTTGGGCGGGCACTTTAGTAGAGAGTGCAGCCCGACAGTCTAGCCGCGCGAGGACGCCTTGAACATTCCGGTAGCTCGCTAACTATTAAAAAGATCAGGCGAGTTTGATGACATAGCCTTCTTCGCTGATCGCCTCGATCACCTGCTCGGCGCTCAACGCACTTTCGACGCCGACTTCCTTCGCCACCAGATCGACCCGCACGCTGGCGGCCGGATCCTTGCTCTGCACCGCCTGGGTGACGGCCTTGACGCAGTGACCGCAGGACATGCCTTCAACAGTGAACACTTGCATGGAATGACTCCTTTGAGTGAGGTTGCCGGCAGTTTCGAGCTTGCCACGATGGCAAGGTCAAGTTCTGCAAAAAACTGCCGGGCTGGCAATCGGCGCCGCGCTCGGCCAAGCTGCGTGCATCAATGACATAAATTCAGGAGATTCAGCCATGCGCTGGTCAGCTTTCAGCCTGTTTGGCTTACTCAGCCTCTTTGCCGCGATCCCTTCGGTGCATGCCGCCGGGGAAGATTTCGGGGTGCTGATCATTTCCCGCGAGCGCCTGGAAGTCGCGACCTCCTGCGAGATCGGCGTGTACATCCAGGATCAACTGTCGGCGCGACTGTTCCAGGAACAGAGCACCTCGTTCAACCTGCCGCCGGGCAATGTCTCGCTGCGCCTGAAACTGCTGCCGGGGCAAATGCCGGGCTGCAACCCGGGCATGCTCGCGCCGGGCTCGCAGGAGATCAAACTGCATGCCGGCGACATCCTGAAGTTCCGGATTGCGATGAATGCGGAAGGCATGTACCTCAAGCCAACCGGCCTCGGTTATTGACTCATCCGGATCGGGCGGCGGAATCTGGCGCTTGACCTTGCCAGCATGGCAAGGTTGATCCTGTAGGCATCCACTACAGGGAGTACGACCGATGTCCGATTCCATCACGTTCGATCTGCCCATCAGCGGCATGACCTGCGCCAGTTGCGCCGGCCGCGTCGAACGCGCCTTGAGTAAAGTCAGCGGCGCCAGTGCCGTCAGCGTCAACCTCGCCACCGAACAGGCCCGCGTGCAGGCACCCGGCGACAGCCTGCCAGCGCTGATGGAGGCGGTTGAACGTGCCGGTTACAGCGTGCCGCAGCAAACCGTGGAATTGAACATCGACGGCATGACCTGCGCCTCCTGCGTCGGCCGTGTCGAACGCGCCCTGAACAAGGTTCCGGGGGTGAAAAGCGTCAGCGTCAACCTAGCCAATGAACGCGCCCACCTCGAACTGCTTGGCGCTGTCGATCCGCAGCTCCTGATCGCCGCCGTGAGCAAGGCCGGTTATTCGGCCAGCCTCTTCGAACTTGAACACCAGACCGACAATCGCCAGCAACGCCTGAACCACGAGCGCTGGGCGCTGATCTGCGCCATCGCCCTCGCCTTGCCGCTGGTGCTGCCGATGCTGCTGCAACCGTTCGGCATTCACTGGATGCTGCCGGCCTGGGCGCAATTCGCTCTCGCTACCCCAGTGCAATTCATCTTCGGTGCACGTTTTTATGTGGCCGCATGGAAAGCCGTGCGCGCCGGTGCCGGCAACATGGACTTGCTGGTGGCCCTGGGCACCAGCGCCGGTTACGGTCTGAGTCTCTATGAATGGGCGACCGCTGACGGGCGCATGCCGCACCTGTATTTCGAGGCCTCGGCGGTGGTCATCGCTCTGGTGCTGCTCGGCAAATATCTGGAAAGCCGCGCCAAACGCCAGACCGCCAGCGCCATCCGCGCACTGGAAGCCTTGCGCCCGGAGCGAGCGATTCAAGTCATCGAGGGTCGCGAACAAGACGTCGCCATCAGCGCCCTGCGCCTCGGTGACCTCGTACTGGTCAAACCCGGCGAACGTTTCCCGGTGGACGGCGAGGTGCTGGAAGGCCAGAGCCACGCTGACGAAGCGCTGATCAGCGGCGAAAGCCTGCCAGTGCCCAAGCAACCGGGCGACAAGGTCACCGGCGGTGCAATCAACGGTGAAGGCCGCTTGCTGGTGAGCACCACGGCGCTCGGCGCGGAAAGCGTACTGGCGCGGATCATCCGCCTGGTGGAGGACGCTCAGGCGGCTAAGGCACCGATCCAGAAACTGGTGGATAAAGTCAGTCAGGTGTTCGTGCCGACGGTTCTGCTGCTGGCTCTCGCCACGCTGATCGGCTGGTGGCTGTACGGCGCGCCGCTGGAAACCGCATTGATCAACGCCGTCGCAGTGCTGGTGATCGCCTGCCCCTGCGCCCTCGGCCTGGCGACACCGACCGCGATCATGGCCGGCACCGGCGTGGCGGCGCGCCACGGGATTCTGATCAAGGACGCCGAAGCGCTGGAGCGCGCCCATGAAGTCAGCAGCGTGGTGTTCGACAAGACCGGCACCCTGACCTCTGGCACGCCTCGCATTGCGCATTTCAGTGCGATCGACGGTGATGAGAACGCCCTGCTGACAGCGGCCGGCGCGCTGCAACGCGGCAGTGAACACCCCTTGGCCAAAGCAGTGCTGGATGCCTGTGCCGAACGCAATCTGACGGTGCCCGACGTCAGCGACAGTCAGTCCCTGACCGGTCGCGGCATTGCCGGCCATCTCGACGGTCGGCGCCTCGCCCTGGGCAATCGCCGACTGCTGGAAGAAACCGGCCTGGACGCCGGCACGTTGGCGGAATCCGCCAAGGCGTGGGAAACCGAAGGCCGGACGCTGTCCTGGCTGATCGAACAAAGCCCCGTTCCCCGTGTCCTCGGCCTGTTCGCCTTCGGCGACACCCTCAAGCCCGGCGCGCTGCACGCGGTGCAACAACTGGCTGCGCGACATATCCACAGCCACCTGCTGACCGGCGACAACCGAGGCAGCGCCCGTGTGGTGGCCGAAGCGCTGGGCATCGAAAACGTCCACGCCGAAGTGCTGCCGGCGGACAAAGCCGCCACCGTCGCCGAGCTGAAAAAGACCGGCGTCGTGGCCATGGTCGGCGACGGCATCAACGACGCCCCGGCACTGGCCGCTGCCGATATCGGCATCGCCATGGGCGGCGGCACCGACGTGGCCATGCACGCCGCCGGCATCACCCTGATGCGCGGCGACCCTCGGCTGGTGCCGGCGGCGCTGGAGATCAGCCGCAAGACCTACGCGAAGATCCGGCAGAACCTGTTCTGGGCCTTCGTCTACAACCTGATCGGCATTCCGCTGGCGGCGTTCGGCTTCCTCAATCCGGTGCTGGCCGGCGCGGCGATGGCATTGTCGAGCGTCAGCGTGGTGAGCAATGCGCTACTGTTGAAAACCTGGAAACCCGAGAATCTGGAGGACAACCGATGAACATCGGCCAAGCGGCCCGCCACAGTGGCCTGAGCGCGAAGATGATCCGTTATTACGAGTCGATCGGCCTGCTCAAGGCCGCCCATCGCACTGACAGCGGCTATCGCGTCTATGGCGACGATGACCTGCACACGCTGGCGTTCATCAAGCGCTCGCGGGACCTGGGCTTTTCGCTGGAGGAAGTCGGCAAACTGCTGACCCTCTGGCAGGACCGCCAGCGCGCCAGCGCCGATGTGAAGGCCCTGGCCCGCCAGCACATCGACGAGCTGAATCAGAAGATTCGCGAACTCGGCGAACTGCGCGACACCCTGCAGGATCTGGTCGAACACTGCCAGGGCGACCATCGCCCGGACTGCCCGATCCTCAAGGAACTGGCGTCGGGCTGCTGCGCGCAACCCGCTCGCGCCTGAGCAGCAGGACTTTCATCGACAGCACAGTGGCGAGGGGAATGCCGTGGAACAGCAGCACCACGGCACCCGGCGCCCACCAGTTGTAGAACGGTGCGGCGATCAGCATGCCGACGCCGAACCCGGTCATCTGCAACAGCGTCAGGAAACTGAAGATTGGCAGGCGCAGGCGTTCCGGCTCCCGTTGCAGACGTGACATCAGGCCGACTTCCGAAAACCCGTCACCCAATCCGGCCGGCAGCGAAAACAGCAACAGCCCGACGACGCTGTGCTGCTGGAACATCAGGATGAAACCGCAGGACATCAGCAACACCCCGCCAAAGTACCTGCGCTCCAGATGGATGTTTTCCGAGCCCTTCAGGCGACTGGCGATTCGCGCGCCCAGCAATTTCCCACTGGCCCATACCGCGAGCATCAGGCCCAGCGTGGTGCTCGCCGAGTCCGGTGTCAGCAGTTTGGAAATGATCGGAAATCCGACGTTGTGTGCAGCGCTACCCAAAGTGTCGGCCATCGTGACAGCCAGCATCGCCGCCACCACTGGGGCGCTGCGCAGGCCTTGCAACAACGCCGACCATTCACCCTGTTTAGCGCTGGATTGGCCGACGGCCTCCGGTGCGCTGAACCGCAGCGGCGCGATCAACAGTGCCGCCAGCAGATAGGTCAGCGCATTCAACGCGAACACCGTTTCAAAGCCAAACCCTGCGACCAGCAGCCCGGACACCAGACTGCCACCGACCATCGCCATGGAAGAGGCGGACGTGATCCAGGCATTGGTCTTGAGCAACTGCGCAGGCTCGATCAGGCGCGGCAACTGGCTGTTGAGGCCGATGGCGAACATCGAATTGCCAAAGCCCAGGCCGAACGCAATCAGCGGCAGCAACAACGCCTGCTGGCTGACCGGCACAATCAGCAACAACCCGAGCACAGCGGCGCGCAGCAGATCGAAGGCAATCAACGGCAAGCGACCGCTGCATCGGCGATAAAACGCGGTGCCGATCAGGCTGGCGAAAATCCCGCCGCCCACGCGACTGGCCAGGAAAATCCCGACGCTCATGGCGCTGTTGCTCAGCAGGTAGACATAAGTGGCCAGCGCAACCATGTTGAGGAAAGCGCCGAAATCGGAAATCAGCCGCGCCGTGATGATCAGCCGGGCATTGCGGGAGGTGGTGGTCACAATCAATCCTTGAATGTGTAAAACCCGGCCGAAGCCGGGTTTTCTTATTCAGATGCTTACTGCATCCACGGTGGCGGAGGCGGTTCGTCGGACTTGCCCTTGGGCTCGTCGTCCGCCGCGCGGATGGCTTGCTTGCGCTCCTCATCCAGGCGCGCCGCTTCGATCTCGCGCAGGACCCCGCCGACATCGGCCAGGTCCTCGGGATCGTCGAACTCGCCGGTCAGCACGCTGGCCGGGTGCAACGTACCCGCTTCGTACAACGCCCACATTTCCTTGGCGTACTTGGTCTTTTTCAACTCCGGGGCGAACCGGCCGAAGTACGACGCCATGTTGCCGACGTCACGCTCCAGCATGCTGAACGCGTGGTTGTTGCCCGCCGCATCCACCGCTTGCGGCAAGTCGATGATGACCGGGCCGGTCGGCGTCAGCAGCACGTTGAACTCCGAGAGGTCACCGTGCACCAGGCCGGTACACAACATCAGCACGATCTGCGAAATCAGGAACGCGTGGTATTCGCGGGCCTGATCCGGTTCCAGTACCACATCGTTCAGACGCGGCGCGGCGTCGCCGTATTCGTCGGCCACCAGTTCCATCAGCAGCACGCCTTCGAGGAAATCGTACGGCTTGGGCACACGCACACCGGCGTTGGCCAGGCGGAACAACGCCGCGACTTCGGCGTTCTGCCAAGCGTCTTCGGCCTCCTTGCGCCCGAACTTGGAACCCTTGGCCATCGCCCGGGCCTGTCGGCTGTTACGAACCTTGCGGCCTTCCTGATACTCGGCCGCCTGGCGGAAACTGCGTTTGTTCGCCTCCTTGTAGA
This sequence comes from Pseudomonas allokribbensis, assembly GCF_014863605.1. Classification (NCBI taxonomy): domain Bacteria; kingdom Pseudomonadati; phylum Pseudomonadota; class Gammaproteobacteria; order Pseudomonadales; family Pseudomonadaceae; genus Pseudomonas; species Pseudomonas allokribbensis. Next base: position 783,316 of record NZ_CP062252.1, on the reverse strand, counting down.
CCTTTGCGCAACGTAACTGATTGCCGCAGCGCACCACATAAACAGCTGCTTCTTTGCCACTCATGAGTGGACGCAGCACTTCGTCGACCAGACCGTCCTCGATCAGGGGTTCAATGCGTTTTGGAGTCTTCATCAGCTTTTATTGTGGGTCCTTTATTACCAAACACGCGAATGTCATTCGTTATACGGCAATCCTCGCATCACGGGGAGGGGTTGCCGACCTGTGAACCTGTGGATGCACACACTGTGCCGGATCAAACGGGCCAATCCGCCGCTCTTGTATCGACCGCTGCGAATCATAGCCGAGCCTGCCGAACTTGTTGGCGCAGGGACTTGAGGGCATTTGCGACAGAATCTGACATCGGGCTGCAGGTGCTTCGCAAGATTTTTCTCTGAAGGCCTCAATTTCCCTCTCCGGCAGCCGAAGCCCTCAGAGACAGAGGAATTTGTCCGACAATCGTTCCAAAAAAGCTTCGATGTCGCACTCAGGGAATGGAGTGGAAAACACCGTTTTCGGCTGCCAATAAACCGCGAGTCATCTGCACTGCGTGGGCCTACAAGAAAATCTGGAGCGCGGATGAACATCAAACAGAAGTTGACGTGGGCGTTTGCAATCATCGCCTGCTTGCCCGTGGTGCTGGTCGCCACGCTGGTGGTACTCAACCTGCGCAGCGATGCCCGGGAAGGTTTTGTCGACGGCAGCGGACGCGAGATCCGTCAGGTCAGCAACGCCATGCAGCTTTTTTTTGACGGCATCAGCCAGAACGTCGATTACCTGGCGACGCAACCGCTGATCAAGAACACCGACGACAGCCTCAAGACCTACATGAGCGCCAACGCCGAAAGCGTCCCGCAGGGCGAGATGGACAAAAAGGTCTTCTCCTTCCTGCAGGATCTGGGCAACAGCCACCCGGCCTACGCCTACGCGATCGTCGGCACCGCTGCCGGTGGTTACGTTTCCTGGCCCGACGATCCCAAGCTGAGCAACTACGATCCGCGTCAGCGTCCCTGGTACAAGGCCGCTCAGGCCAAACCCGGCAAACCGTTGCGCACCGCCGCCTATTACTGGGCGCAGGACGATGCGACCTACGTCAGCACCGTGCGCACCATCGACAACAAGCTCGGCAGCAACGGCGGCGTGGTCAGTATCGACGTCACGCTCAAGCAGCTCACCGAGATCGTCAAACAGATCAAGCTCGGCGAAACCGGTTACCTGATGCTGCTGGAAAACAGCGGCATGGTGCTGGTCGATCCGAAACAGCCCGAGCACAACTTCAAGCCCCTCGACAGCCTCGGCGACGGTTACGCGCAACTGGCCAAGGCCGGCAAAGGGCTGGTGGAAGTCGAACTCAACGGCGAGCGCTACATGGCCAACGTCTGGCCGTCGGAGCAACTGGGCTGGACCTTCATCGGCCTGATCAAACAGAACGACGTGATGAGCTCGGCCACTCAGTTGACCTGGCTGATCGCGATTATCGCGGCTGTGTTGGCGGTGCTGTTCGCAGTGGTCGGCGCCAGTTTCGCCAGCCTGATCGTACGCCCGATCCGCAGCGTGGCCAGCGGTCTGGAAGGCATCGCCCAGGGCGAAGGCGATCTGACCAAGAACCTCGATATCCGTGGCAACGACGAAACCGCGCAACTGGCCAACTGGTTCAACCAGTTCCTGACCGCGATCCGCAGCCTGATCCAGCACATCGGCGGCGCGGCCGGAAAAATCCTCGCGACCTCGCAGAGTTCGACCCGGGTTTCCGGCGACATGGCCGAAGCCGCCGGACGCCAGCGTGAAGCCGTGGACATGGTCTCGACCGCATTCCACGAAATGGTCGCCACCGCCAACGAAGTCGCCCGCTCGTGCAGCCAGGCAGCAGAGTCGGCCGACAGCGGCCAGCGCCAGGCTCGCGAAGGTCAGCAGCAGATCGACGCAGCAGTGCACAGCGTCGATCAACTGAGCCAGGAACTGGAGCAGTCGGCGCAGTCGATGCAACAACTGGAGCGCGACAGCAACGACATCCAGTCGATTCTCGGCACCATCCGTTCCATCGCCGAACAGACCAACCTGCTGGCGCTCAACGCCGCCATCGAGGCTGCGCGGGCCGGTGAGCAAGGCCGTGGTTTTGCGGTGGTGGCCGATGAGGTTCGCGCACTGGCCAAACGTACGGCGGATTCGACGGCGGAAATCGACGGTCTGCTGGGCAACCTTGCCAAGCGCACCAGCGCCGTGACCCAACAAATGCGCGCCAGCCTCGATGTGTCGCAGCAATCGGTGACGCGAATCGGCGAGGCGCGGGCGAGTTTTGGTCAGATCCGTGAATCGGTGGATGTGATTCGTGACATGAATACCCAGATCGCCACGGCCGCCGAAGAGCAGCATCAGGTGGCCGAGGACATCAATCGGCATATCAGCCAGATTCATGGTGATGCGCAACTGGTGGCGGAGCTGGCGAATTCGGCGCGGCTGGATTCGCAGAGTCTGGCGGGGTTGTCGAATGAGCTGGATGGGTTGGTGCGAAGGTTCCGGACTTGAGATTGGGGGCAACCTAAAAAGCCCCCTCACCCTAACCCTCTCCCGGAGGGAGAGGGGACTGATTGGGGGATGCTTTAAAGATGCATCGACTTGATCCTGCTTTACCGAATCCATAATCGACACGGTTTTTCAGGTCGATGTATAACGCCAGACAACACGGTCGGCTCCCTCTCCCTCCGGGAGAGGGCTGGGGTGAGGGCTGCTTTTAGCGCTCGATAATGGCGGTGACACCCTGCCCCCCCGCCGCACAAATCGAAATCAACCCACGCCCCCGCCCCGCCGCATCCAGCAACTTCGCCAGATTGGCCACGATCCGCCCGCCCGTCGCCGCAAACGGATGCCCCGCCGCCAATGAGCTGCCCTTGACGTTCAAGCGGCTGCGATCAATCGACCCCAACGGCGCATCCAGCCCCAGCCGGGTCTTGCAGTACTCCGGATCTTCCCAGGCCTTGAGCGTGCACAACACTTGCGCGGCAAATGCCTCGTGGATTTCGTAGTAATCGAAGTCCTGCAAGGTCAGACCATTGCGCGCCAGCAAACGCGGCACCGCATACACCGGGGCCATCAGCAATCCTTCGGCACCATTGACGAAGTCCACCGCCGCCGCTTCGCCGTCCCGCAGGTACGCAAGGATCGGCAGACCACGTTCTTTCGCCCACTCCTCACTGCCAAGCAACACCACCGAGGCGCCATCGGTCAGTGGCGTGGAGTTGCCGGCGGTCAGCGTGCCTTTGGCGCTTTTCTCGAAGGCCGGTTTCAGGGTCGCGAGCTTTTCCAGGGTCAGGTCCGGGCGCAGGTTGTTGTCGCGGGTCAGGCCGAGGAACGGCGTCATCAGGTCGTTGTGCCAGCCTTCGCTGTAGGACGCAGCAAGTTTGTGGTGGCTTTCGAGTGCCAGTTGATCCTGCTCTTCGCGAGGAATGTTCCAGGTCTGCGCCATCAATTCGCAGTGTTGGCCCATCGACAGGCCGGTGCGCGGTTCGCCGTTGCGCGGGAACTCGGGGATCAGGTGTTTCGGACGCAATTGCAGGAAGGTCTTGAGCTTGTCGCCAGTGGTCTTGGCGCGGTTGGCTTGCAGGAGGATCTTGCGCAGGCCTTCACTGACGCTGATCGGCGCGTCCGACGTGGTGTCGACGCCGCCGGCAATGCCGCAATCGATCTGGCCGAGGGCAATCTTGTTGGCCACCAGCAGCGCCGCTTCCAGGCCAGTGCCGCAGGCCTGCTGGATGTCATAGGCAGGCGTTGCCGGCGACAGGCGCGAGCCGAGCACGCATTCGCGGGTCAGGTTCATATCCCGTGACAGTTTCAGCACCGCCCCCGCAACCACTTCGCCCATGCGCTGGCCGTGCAGGTTGTAGCGTTCGATCAGGCCTTCAAGGGCGGCGGTGAGCATCACCTGATTGCTCGCGGTGGCATACGGCCCGTTGGAACGGGCGAATGGGATGCGGTTGCCACCAATGATCGCGACGCGGCGCAGCTGACTCATGAAAAACTCCTTGTGAAATATCCAGTCTGAAAATCGGGCACTGAAAATCCCGCCGGGCCCCAAAAACACCGGGGGCAAACTACTCTGCTGTTCTAGCGTAGGCCTTATTGCGTGGATCGAACGATTGATTGCCCTTCGCAGTCCACACTTTGAACCCCATCTTCTGGAGAGCGTTCCATGTCTGACCGCTATATCGACTTCGCCAACTCGTCCATCGGCCACCGTCTGGTCGGGGCCCTGGGCCTGCCGTCGCCGGTGCGGCTGGAACGCTGGCAGGCCGGGCGCCTGCGGCCGGTGGAGGGTGCACTGCTGATCGGCGGCGGGCCGCTGGCCGAACGGGTCAGCGCCTTCGCCAACCGGCTGACGGATGCCATTTATCGCTACGGCGATCAGCCAGCGGCCGCCACCCAATGGATTCCCGGCCATGGCCCGAAACTCAAGGCGGTGGTGTTCGACGCCAGTGAATTGCAGCACACCGACCAGCTCAAGCAACTGCGCGAGTTCTTCCAGCCATTGATGAAGAACCTCGACAGCAGCGCGCATCTGGTGATCCTCGGCCGCGCCCCGGAAACCCTGCGCGAACCGTTCGCCGCCAGTGCTCAGCGGGCACTTGAAGGTTTCTCCCGCTCGCTGGCCAAGGAGCTGCGCAGCGGCGGCACCCTGCAATTGATCTACGTGGGCGAAGGCGTCGAGGATCAGCTCGAAGGGCCGCTGCGGTTTTTCCTCTCGCCGAAAAGTGCATTTGTCTCCGGGCAGGTGATTCGTCTGAATCCTTGTGCCACACCGGTGACCGACTGGACGCGCCCTCTGGCCGGGCGCAAGGCGCTGGTCACCGGCGCGGCGCGGGGTATCGGCGCCTCCATCGCCGAGACGTTGGCCCGTGATGGCGCCGAGGTGATCCTGCTCGACGTGCCGCCAGCAAAAACCGATCTGGAAGCTCTGGCCGCTCGCCTCGGCGGGCGCGCCATCACCCTCGACATCTGCGCCGAAGACGCCGCCGCGCAGTTGATCGAACAGTTGCCGGACGGCCTCGACATTCTGGTGCACAACGCCGGCATCACCCGCGACAAGACCCTGGCCAACATGACGCCCGAGTTCTGGGACGCGGTGCTGGCGGTCAATCTCAACGCCCCGCAAGTGTTGACCAAGGCGCTGCTCGACAGCGGCACCCTGCGCGATAACGCGCGGGTGATTCTGCTCGCCTCGATCAGCGGCATCGCCGGCAACCGCGGGCAAACCAATTACGCAGCGAGCAAGGCCGGGCTGATCGGACTGGCCCAGGCCTGGGCACCGACGCTGCTGGAGCGTGGCATCAGCATCAACGCCGTGGCGCCGGGTTTCATCGAAACCCAGATGACCGCGCACATTCCCTTTGGCCTGCGCGAAGCCGGGCGGCGCATGAGTTCGCTGGGCCAGGGTGGCCTGCCACAAGACGTCGCCGAAGCCGTGGCCTGGCTGGCGCAACCGGGCACCGGTGCCTTCACCGGACAGGCATTGCGGGTCTGTGGACAAAGTGTTCTGGGGGCTTAGGCATGAGCATCGAATGGCACACGTTGCACCGCGAACCGAGTCTGCCGGGTTTGTATGTCCGGGCCGCGACCCGGCGCAAAATCACCGGCACCCGTTTGCCCGACAGCGGTCTGCGCTGCGGGGTCGACATCGACGGCAAACGTCTGGCGGCTTATCGCAAGGTCTGCGGTTTTGCCGATGACGGTCTGCTGCCACCAACTTATCCACATGTCCTGGCGTTTGCGTTGCAGATGCAGTTGCTCACGGCCAAAGACTTTCCCTTCCCGCTGTTGGGGCTGATTCACCTGAGCAATCGCATCCGCATTCTGCGGCCGATGGGTGGAATCAGCCACGTGCAGGTCAGCGTTCGGGTGCATAACCTGCAACCGCATCCGAAAGGCGCAACGTTCGATCTGCTGACCACCCTCGACGATCAGCTCGGCCCATTATGGGAAGCCGAAAGCCAGATGCTCTGTCGAGGCGTGAAGCTTGAAGGCGAGGCGCTCGAACAGGCGTGGGAGCCCACGCTGCCACTGATGCAGGTGGCGCAATGGAAAGCCCCGGCGGACATAGGCCGGCAGTACGCCAAGGTCTCCGGCGACTACAACCCGATCCACCTTAGCGCCGCCAGTGCCAGGCTGTTCGGTTTCCCCACCGCCATTGCCCATGGTCTGTGGAACAAGGCCCGCACGCTGGCCGCGCTGGCGGATCATCTGCCCAGGGCCAACCTGGAAATCGCCGTGCATTTTCGTAAACCGGTGCGCCTGCCGAGCGAGGTATCGCTGTTCGCCAGCGCGGCGGGTTCCAGCGGTGAGTTGCGTCTGATCGGTGCCGGGGACCTGGAGCACATGGTCGGCCACTGGCAACCGATTGCCTGAATCAATAGGCCGCGCCGATCGTTACCGCGCTCCTCGCGGTGCGAGATCCACAACAGCGAAACATGATCAATTGTGTGTATATAACTTAAGTTTCTGCCGCCGTTATCCAGCCCCCGTCCAAACATCAAGCCTTGATTCTCAAGGCTTTTTTTTTGCGCGTTTATATCCTCGGCATTAGTCGTTAAGCAGCAAATCACACGCTTATATAAAGGCGTTAATACCAACTTGAGAATGGTGTGGATCCAACCTTGCGACTGATATGAGCACAACGGACGAAGGCATTGCCGGCAACAGAATCGGCTAGCCGTCGAAGACAACGAACGTTGAGACAGGTGCAAGGAATACCCATCATGAAAACTCAAGTTTGGTGCAAATCAGCAACAGCGCTGGCATTGATCCTCTCCCTCGGCCTGGCCGGTTGCAGCAGCGGCGGTGGCGGTCATCACAGCAGTTCCGGCAGCTCTTCGCCGGACAGTTCCACCGCAGGCACTGGCGGGGCATCCGGCAGCGGCGGTACAACCGGGACTGGCGGCACAACCGGAACCGACGGCACCACAGTAACCGGTGGGACAGGTGGCTCGGATCCGAGCAATCCGACGAATCCGACCAATCCAACCAATCCAACCGACCCGACCAACCCTACTAACCCGACTACGCCTCAGCCGCTGGTCACCTCAACCCTGGTGCAGGATGTCGGCAGCACCGTTGCCGGCGTCGGCAATGGCGTCGGTCAGGTCGGCGACTCACTCAGTGGCGTACCCGTGGTGGGTGGCGTGGTGCAAAGCGCGGCCAGAACCGCCGGCAATGTGGTATCCACACTGGGCGATGGCATCGGCAACGGGATTGGCAAACTGGCAACCACCGATAACGGCCTGGGCGTCACCGCGTCGGCCGTCGGTGGCGTGGTGCAGGATGTCGGCAACGGCGTGTCTGACCTGAGCGGCAAACTGGCGACCGCCACCGGCAGCGTGCCTGTGGTCGGAGGCGTGGTCACCAAAGTGGCGCCGCTGCTCAACGGGGTTGGCGAAAAAGTCACCATGCTCGGCGACACCCTCAGCACCGCCACTACCACTGGCCCACTCGGCTCGGCGACCCAAGAGGTCGGCAGTAAACTGGTGCCGGTGATTGCCATGGTCGAAAGCACCACGGACAAACTCGGCGGCACCACCGGCCTGGGTGATCCACTGAACGGCTTGCTGCAGAAAGTCGGCAGCACGGTCGACGGTGTGGGCGACAAAGTCACCGGTGCAGGCAACGGCAATGCCCTGACCAACACCGTCGGCGGCGCCCTGAGCAATGTCGGTTCGGCGGTCGGCAAGACCGGCGGGCTGGCGGATAACGGCACCGGTTCCGGAACAGGCGTCGGCGGTGGCCTTGGCAACAATGGTCTGCTGCAAACCGTTGGTGGCGCGGTCGTGAATGTCGGCGCCGGGCTCGGTGCCGGCAACGGCTCACTCGGTTCACCGGGCAATGTCCTGGCATCGGCGGGCAATACTGTGGCCTCGCTCAATACAGCAATCGGTGGTTCGGGTTCACCGATCACCACGCCCACCACACCTCTGGCAACACTGGGCAACAACATAGGCACCGGCCTTGCACCGGTCACCGCCGCCGTCACCAACCTGACTCAGAATGTCGGCGGTGCTACCGGTCTCGGCGCCCCGATTGCCGGCCTCACCGGTCAGGCAGGTGGTGCGGTCAGTAACCTTGGCGGTGCCATCGCCGGTACCAACAGCAACCCGGTCGTGACCGCTGTCGGCAACACCGTCGCCACCGTGGGCAACACCGTCACCGCCGTCGGTGGGCTGGTCAACGGCGGCACCGCCGCTGGCACCGGTGGCGGTCTGGGCGGAGTTCTCGGTGGCCTGACTGGCACCTTGGGCGGCAACAAACGCTGAATTGCACCTGGCCGATTCGACGGCCTAACCTACAGCGCCTACGCTTGGTTGAGGGCGGAAGATTCCCACGAGTCTTCCGCTTTTTTCTTAGGAAAAAACCCGCCAAGTGCTGCGGTTTGAACATGGAGTGTCCTATGCGCGTTATGGCATCCCTGCTGTTCCTCAGTCTCAGTTCCGCTGCCCTCGCCGACACCCTTCCCAGCTTTCTCAACAGCAACGAAACCATCCGCAACCTGCCGGTGCCGAATCTGCCCGCCGACGCCTACCGTCCGAGCGCCGCGCCGCTGCAAGTTCCGGAACCCGGTGCCGCGGCTGCCGAGCCGTTGATGATGGGCACGAAGATCAACCTGAAAACCGTGCAGATCGAAGGCGGCACGATCTACCCGCTCAACGAACTGGCAGAGATCTACAAACCCCTGATCGGCCACGAAACCAGCCTCGCCGATCTGATTGAAGCGACACGCAACATCACCCGTCGCTACCAGAACGACGGCTACCTGCTGTCCTACGCCTTCCTGCCGCAGCAGACTTTCGACGACGGTGCCGCGCGAGTGGTGCTGGTGGAAGGTTATGTTCGGGATGTTCAGGTCCAGGGCGATATCGGCCGGGTCAAGGGACTGATCGACAAACTGACGGCGAAGATCCAGGCTGAACGCCCGCTGACCCGCAAGACCTTCGAGCGCTACACCACGCTGATGACCCGCATCCCCGGCGTCACGATCCAGGCCCAGGTGCCGCCGCCCGGCACCACCGACGGCGCAACGACCCTGATCGCCCAGGCCAGCCGAAAACCGTTCACCAGCACCCTGAGTACCACCGAAGACAACCGCAACGGTACCCAGGCCTTGCTCGGCGTCAGCAGCAACTCACAGACCTCGATGGGCGAACAGCTGAGCCTCAGCGGCCTGTTTCCGCCGGGCGATGACCACGAGCATTACTATCGCCTGGACTACAACCAGTTCCTCGATGACGAAGGCACGCAACTGAGCCTGTCCGCCTCACGTTACCGCGCCGACCCCGGCACCAACGTGCTGCTGAACAACGGTCTGGAACTCAAGCCGCACCGCGAAAACGACCGTTACTCCATCGGTTTCAGCATGCCGCTGATTGCCGCCTCCAATGAATTGCTGACGGCCGGCTCGCGCCTGTACGCGGTCAACGACAAGACCCGCTACAACGTCATCGGCTATCCACTCAGCGCCGAAGAACGCACCGACATCCGCGCCCTCGCCTTCGAAAGCGACTGGCGCAAGGCCGATGCCCGGCAACTGCGGATTCTCAGTGGCGGGGTTTATCAAGGCTTCGACAGCATGGGCGCGCACACCAACAACAGCGCCATCGACCTGCATTTCTTCCGTCTGCGACTGTCGGGGGTACAGAGCGACAAGTTCTTCGACAACTGGCAAGGCGTGCTATCGGGGGCGTTGTACTGGAGCGACGACACCCTGCCCGACAGCGAGCGTGCGGTGTTCGGCGGACAGAATTTCGGTCGTGGCTACCCCGACGACCAGGCGTCCGGCGACAAGGGCTGGGGGGTGGCTTACGAGATCAACTACAGCTTCAACCGCGACGGCAACTGGGTGCGCATCCTGCAACCCTACGTGGTGCTCGATCGCTCGCGCAGCTGGTTCAACCAGTTGCCGATACAGGCCAACAGCCTGTCCTCGGCCGCGGTGGGCCTGAGGTTCGGCGACGCCAAGTACTACAACATCGCCCTGGAAGCGGCCAAACCGATGTCGGATGAAGCGCTGGATACGTTCAATCGCCGGCCACGTTACAGCATCAGTTTCAGCTATCAGTTGTAAGTCGCTGTCGCAGGCCACTCCGGTGGCCTGCGAAGCACGACTACTGCTTCTCGATCTTCCCGCCCGCATCCGGGTCATAGAAATCGGGAATTTCATATTTGTATTTCTTCAGCCAGCGCTGCATCGCCAGTTCTCGCTCGGTGGCCGTGGCCGCTTGCGGGTCAGGGGACGCGGCCTTGTTGCGGCTTTGCAGCAACAGCCAGCCTTCGGTTTCCTGCTGCTGGGCCGATGCCGGGCCGGCGTCGATGGCGAAGGCAGCGAGCGGCAGGCTCAGCAGGCTCAGGCAGCACAGGGTCTTGAACGTGTTCATGGCGCCTCCTGGAGGTTCACTTGATCGTCGCCGGTTGCGGGTCAGCCACCACCGCAACCTGATTGCTCGCGGCGGGTTTGGCCGGCACCGGAGCCTTGAGTTTTTCCGCGCGCTCCTGGGCATCGGTGAACTGTTCCGGGGTCAGGTGCGCGCGACTGACGACTTCGGCGGCTTGTTGCCAGTTGTTCTGGTAGATCAACAGGGTGACCAGATTCAGCGTCGCCAGTTGATTGTTCTGCTTCAACTCGATGGCCGTCAGAAACTCGAACCGGGCGTCCTGGAGTCGCAGCTGATTGAGGTACACCACGCCCAGATCGTTGCGGATATTTTCGTTGGTGGGCGCCAGTCGCACCGCCCGTTGCAAGTGGGCCTGCGCCTGACCGTTGTCGCCACGGGCGGCATACAGCTGGCCCAGGCCATGTTCGGCGTCGGCGCTCAGGCAAGTACCGAGCAGGCCGCGATACAACGGCTCGGCTTCACTGCGTCCCAGCAGGCGGTAGACCCTGGCCTTGCGCAGCCGCACCTCGACGAGGTTGTCGGGCAGGCTTTGCAGGTTGGCCAGGCTGGCGTGCAACTTGCCGTCGTTGGCCAGGTCATCGACCAGGTTCAGCGACAGCTCCTGCTCGGAACTCAGCTTGCTGCAACTGGCCGGCGCCAGCATCGTCGTCCACGGCGCCTGACCGTCCGTTGCGCAACCGCCGAGCAACAGCAAACTTGCCACGACCATCAGTGCTTTCATCAAATGCTCTCCATCGCCAGTGTCAGGACGCAAACGCCCGAGTGATTGCGGTAAAACCGGGGCCCGCCAGTACGATCAGCAAGGCCGGAAACAGGAACAGCATCATGACCACCGACATCTTCGCCGACATCTTCGAGATGTATTCCTGCAAGCGCGTCAAGCGGCGGTCATCGAGCAGTTGCTTGAGCGCCAGCAGCGATTTCATTGCCCCGCCGCCCTGCTGAATCAGCTGTTGCAGGATCACGCTGGTGTCGGTGAACTCATCCACTGCCAGCATCGCCGCAGCCTTGCTCAGTTCCTGGCCGAGTTCCAGACCCGAGTCGACACGCGCCAGGATCAGGCGCAGTTCGCTGGTCAGTTCCGGCAGCAGCTTTTGCCCCTCGATGCTGAGCACGCGCAAGGCCTGCTCGACGGCCATGCCGGACTCGAACAGGATTCGCAGCAGAGGAATGAACGTCGACACTTCCACCGAAATGATTTTCTGCCGACGGCCAGCGGCATACGCCAGCAGGCGTTTGGGCAGCAGATAGCCGGCGCCGGTAGCGATCATCGGTACCAGCCAGCCGTTGGGGGCCTGGGGGAAAAACACTTCCTGCAAGAACAGCCCAAGGCCCAGCGTCAGTAACGGCGTGCCGATCTGGCAGGCGGCAAACAGCGAGCGTTCACTGGCCCGGCGCCAGCCAAGGCGGCTGAGCAGGGTCTGGGTTTCGCTGTCCATGCTCACCGAGCGCTGGCCGAAGCGGCTGTTGCCCAGCGCTCGCAACCAGGTGCGCAAGCGGCTTTCACGCACCAGATGGCCCTGTAGGCGCTGGTTGACCTGACGCACCCGACGGCGCTCGGTCAACAGGTGGCTGCCGACCAGCAGCAGGGCGCCGAGCAACAGCATGAGACTGGCCAGCATCACCATGTCAGACACTCCTCAGCATGCGCCACAGCGCCAGGCAACCGAGCACCTGCAGCACTACCGCGATAATCAGCATCGTCTGGCCCCCGGAGTCGTTCCACATGCCGAGCATGTAGCCGGGATTGGTCAGCATGAAATAGCTCACCAGGATCAAGGGCAGCGATCCGAGCACCCAAGCGGTCATGCGGGTTTCGCCGGTCAGGGCGCGCAGTTGGCGGGCACCCTGGTCGCGCTCGCGAATCAGTTTGATCAGGTTCTCCAGCAATTCGCTGGCGTTGCCGCCGTAGCGATGATTGACCTTCAGGCCCAGGGCGAACATGCGCAGTTCATCCTGCTCGTAGAGTTCGGCGAAATCGCTCACCGCGTCCGGCAGGTTGACCCCCAGCTGCACGTTGCGCTGCACCCGGCCCATCGCCGACTTCAACGGATCGTCACTGGTTTCGATGCCGCCCATCACCGCGTCGCTCAGGGTCCGGCCGGACTTGAGGCTGCGCACGGTGTGGTCCAGCAACTGCGGCAGTTGTTCGATCATGCGGTTGAGCCGGCGCCGGTACAGCCAGGCGATGTACAACCGCAGAATCAGGGGCGGCGCCAGCATCAGGATCAACAGGCCGATCCATTCGGCCATCAGGTAACCCAGCATCATGGCCAGGACCCACAACGCCAGCCATAACCCGAAGTGCTCGCTCGGCCGGCCGAGACCCGCCCGCAGAAACATCCGCTCCAGCCCCGCCCACGAGGATTTTTCGACCGCCGCCTGCGGTTGCCCGGCGGCCAGTCGCGTCAGCACCCGTTCATTGGCGGTCTTGCGTACACCATGCAGGAACAGGCGAATCGACAGCCCCAGCATCAGCAGGCAAATGACGATCAGGATCACCGGTCCGATCATGACGAAGGCTCCATGCGCTCAGCCCAGACTCGACTCGTGCCGCAACTTGTCGCCGGCCGGGTTGACCGCTTCACGCAGGAAGCCGAAACCGGTGCGTCGATCAAGACGGAACAGCGTGTTGGTGACGTAGACGTCTTCACGCACACCGACCACCTCCACCACTTCGCTGACGCAGCGGCGGCCATCGGGCATGCGGGTCAACTGGATGATCACGTCGAGCGCCGCGCAGATCATCTGGCGCAGGGTGCGTTCGGCCACGGTACGCCCGGTCAGGCCGACCAGGGTTTCCAGACGCAGCAACGCATCCTGGGCATTGTTGGCGTGCACCGTGCTCATCGAGCCGTCGTGGCCGGTGTTCATTGCGGTGAGCACGTCGAGCACTTCGACACCACGGATCTCGCCGAGAATGATCCGGTCCGGGCGCATCCGCAGGGCGTTGCGGATCAGATCGCTGGCCTTGACCTCGCCATGACCCTCGGCGTTCGGCGGCCGGGTTTCCAGACGCACCACGTGCGGGTGGCCGAGCTGCAATTCGGCGACGTCTTCGATGGTCACCAGCCGTTCGTGGGGGTTGATCAATTGGCTGAGGATGTTCAGCAATGTGGTCTTGCCGGTGCCGGTGCCGCCGCTGATCAGGATGTTGCAGCGCTTGCCCACGGCGTCCTGGAAACAATCGAAAATCGCCAGATCGATGGTCTGCATGGCGATCAGGTCGCTGCTCTTGAGCATGTCCTTGCGGAATTTACGAATCGACAGACACGGGCCATCAAGGGCAATGGGAGGAATGATCGCGTTGACCCGGCTGCCGTCGGGCAGGCGTGCATCGACCATCGGCGAAGACTCGTCCAGCCGTCGTCCGAGCGGCGCCAGAATGCGCTGCATGACCCGTTCGACATGGTGCGCATCGATGAAGCGCAGATCACTCTGATGCAGTACACCGTCGCGCTCGACGAATACCCGGTGCGGGCCGTTGACCAGGATTTCGGTCACGGCGGGATCACGCAGCAACACTTCCAGCGGACCGAATCCGGTCAGCTCATCGACGATTTCTTCCGCCAGCCGCTCCATCTCGTAACGTGAAATCGCCAGGTGCAAACGGGCAATGTATTCGGCGACCTTGTCGGTGACGAATTGCGCCAGCAACTGCCGCGAACCTTCCAGCAGGTTTTTCCCGGACTCCTCGATGGCATCGATGATGTAGCGATGCAGGACCAGTTTCAGGCCTTCGTGATCTCCGTTGCCCGACTGGCCTCGCGCGGGGGCGCCGAAGAGTTTTTCCGGATTCATGAGGTGCCTCGCAACCGGTCGAACCAGGTGGTCTTGGATTTGGCCAGGCCTTCTGAACGATTGACCATGCTTTCGGAGCGTTTGGCCAGGCGTTCGCCAAGCACCCGCAGGCTCTGGGTGAGTTTTTCCCGGGGGGCCAGTTCAAACAGGCTGACGCCCTGGTTCTTGGCGTTCATGCGCAGCTCCGGACTCAAGGCCAGCACCGCGATCACTTCCAGATTGAAGGTCTTGCCCAGGGTGTCCGCATCCGGCGCGACGTTACTCAAATAACGATCGACCAACAGCCGTCCGTGATCGAGCTTCATGCCTTTTTCCCGCCACAGATTGAACACCGCCAGGTTGCGCCGGCAATCGAGCACATTCTGGTCGGTGTACCACAGCAACTTGTCGCAGTGGCTGACAAAGGTACGCAAGGCTTCGCTGTCGGGCTGGCCGGTGAGGTTCACGACGATGTGCTGGAAGTGCTGGCGCAAGGCGCTGAGCAACATGTACAGCTCGGCGGCGCTGGTGCTTTCCAGTGGCTCGTCATTGTCGGCGTACGCCAGGATCCGCAGCCCCGCTTCAGCGCTGGTGAAGGCGCTGTCGATCAGCGTGGCGTCGAGCCTTCGCAGGTGACGCAAGGCATCACCGAAGTGAAACGAACTCTCCAGTCCCAGCAGTGCAAGGCTGTCGCCACGGGGCAAGCCGAGATCCAGCAACAGCGTCTGCTGTCCGCTTTTTTGCACCACCAGCGCCATATGGTTGGCCAGTAACGCGCCGTCGGAACTGCTCTGCACGCCGTACAAAACGGTCAGGCCACCCAACTGGGCATTGTTGGCCACCGGCGGCAGGCGCTTGCTCAAGCGTCGTACCAACCCGGCCACTTCGCTGGAGCGCGAACCATAGGCGACAAAGTCTCGCGCTCCGGCGCGCATGGCGTTGAGCACCAGCTGGTTGTCCATGCCGTCGCCGAGGGCAACGATTGCCAGCATCGGCTTGGCCTCCAGCGCGCCTTCGATCAGCGCGCTTTGGGCCACCACGTGTTCGCGATCGAGACCGACAAACACCAGGCTGGCGAAGGTGACATCCACCAATGCGAGCAATTCATCGAGGCTGCCGGCACCGGCGCTGACCACTTGGCCCAAGGGCGCGAGGGCGCTTTGCAGCCACTCCAGATCGGTGCTGTTGCGGGTGATGGCGAGAAAGGTCTGACTCAGGTTCTGGCTCATTGGGACAACCCGCTGCGCTTGTCGAAGTTGCCGTTTTCCAGGAAGAACATGCGGTAGAAATTCGGGTCGTAGTTGCGCAGTTTTTCGCCCGGCAACGACGGCAGTTGCGCGTCTGCCGACAACGGCCTCACCAGATGCGGGGTGACGATCATCAGCAGTTCGCGCTCTTCGCGCTTGATCTGCGAGCTTTTGAAAAATGCTCCGAGCACCGGGATATCGCCCAGCCCCGGAAACTTGTCGACCTGGGAAGTGTTGGTGGTGCTGATCAGGCCGCTGATGACAAAACTCTCGCCGTCCGCCAGGGAAATGCTGGTGTCGGTGCGGCGGATGGTCAGGGCCGGCACCGTGGTGCCGGCGATCTGCACGGAGTTACTGAAATCCAGTTCGCTGACTTCCGGTGCGACTTTCAGGGCGATGCGGTCGTGGCTGATGATCGTGGGCGTCAGCGTCAGGCGGATGCCGAATTCCTTGTATTCGATCGACACGCTGTCGCTGCCGGAACTGGGCACCGGAATCGGAATCTGCCCACCCGCGAGAAAGCTCGCGCTCTGCCCGTTCAGCGCTACCAGGCTTGGTCGCGCCAGGGTGTAGGCGAAACCGCTGCCCTCAAGGGCATTGATGATCGCCATGGTATTGCCGCCGATCCACGAGAAGTTGAACAGCGAGTTGTCCACCGGCAATCGCGGCTGCGGCACGCCGTCGATGGGCGGCAATGTCCCGGGGGAACCGAACAGGAAATTGCCGCGGGTGCCGATCAACTTGGCCGAGGCCTGTTTGAGTTTGGTGCGGCTGACTTCGACAAAACGAATGTCGGTCTGCACTTGCGAGGGCAGCAGCGCATCATCCGAAGGCAAGGCACCGGCGCTGGTCAGGGCCGAGGTGGCGGCGCCCTTGACGAATACCATGCTCTGACGCGGCTCGCCGGAGCAGCCCGTCCAGACCATCAGGCTGGTGGCGCCCGGCGCCATGCCGGTAAGCAGGAACGAGGAACTGCCGTTGGCATGCACGTCGGCGATTTTCGGGTCGCCAATGGCCAGGCGCGTGATCGCCACCGGTGATTGCATGTCCTGTTGCCAGCCTTCGTTGATTTCGATCACGGGCGGCAGGCGCCCGAGGGCCGAGCAGTTACTGCTGGCCGCATGAGCCGCGTTAATCGACAGTCCCATCAGCAGCAAGGCCCGGAGCACGGGATTGAAGGTCGGCCAGGAACGACTCTGCATGCACTTGGATCCTTGCTCAGTCATGGATTTTGTTGGTTGATCTGATTGCCGCGAATCACTTCCACCGCAGGCCGTATCGCACCCGCGTGGTCGCCGCTCGGCGGCGCTTTCGGCGCAGTCCCCAGCGCCAGCTGAGTGAACTGGAAGAGTTGGCTGTTGGCGGCAACCAGTTTGTCCGGTGCCTGGCTTTCGCCGGCCCAATACTTGGCCAGGCGCTGTTCTTCGCTGCTGCGCACGGCCAGGCGCAATGTCCCGACCTGAGTGGCGAGCATCATTCGACTCAGCAATTGTTCGGGCACCGCCAGCACCACGGTGCGCGCGGCGATCCGGCGCTGATCCTGTTTGATCTTGTCGTCGGCACTCAACGCGGGGGCGGACGGTTGACCGTCATTGGTCAGGCCATACTGCTCGCCGACACCGAGCACGCGCATGGCCGGCACCACAATCTGCGCCGACTGCTGCGGGTTGCTGGCGTCCTGGCGCAGGAACAGCAGCACATCGACGTAATCCCCGGGAACCAGTTGCCCGGCCGCGCCGATGACTTCATCGACCGACACCGCCAGCGCGCGCTCTTCGCGGTGGATCATGCGCGCCAGCGTTCCGCCGGCCTCGAAGCTTTCATCGTTGAGCCAGGTCCCGGCACTCAGGTGGCGCCACGGCGTGCGGCCCACAGCCTGCTCGATGGTGCCGAGACTGCCGGCAGGCGCACTGCGCAGTTTTTCAACAGCCAGGTCGGCGGCGGTGAGGGGGGTGAACGGCGGGACGTCATGCACCAGGACCACCACTGGCTGGCGGGTCTGGTCTTCGGCGGCAGCGACGGTTTTTTCGACGGTGACCACCGTCGGCACGGGGGCCTCGGCAACCGGAGCAGGTTGCCGGCTGAGCACCAGGCCCCAATATCCGACAACAATGGCCCCCAGTAAAAGCACGGCGGCAAGGCCCATGGTGACACGACTGTTCATGACGGCTCTCCCTATCCTGCTGCACTACCAGCCCGCACTTCCAACCAAGGGAACATCGCAATCAGGCAGCTATGAACATCCAACTATTTCGCTATTTCCACGCTAGCTGAAACAAGCCAAAACGCCATTACTGGCGGGCAAATAACCTACGAAAGTATGGGTGTTGGCCAATTAGCAGTCGAAATACCGGAAATGACGAAGCGACTAATCCTTTGTGATTAGTTCGTTCTTACAGTTGTTGGGAGGGAGTTTGTTGACAATGCTCAAATGGCACGGTGGAACCTTGCCGCTGTCGCGTGACATCAGCGCCAAAGGCGCGAAGGAGTAGACGTATGTTTCGTATGAGTCTCGACTATCTGGCGGCCAGGGTGCGGCTGTTCCTCAAGAGCGATGAAGGAGCATCGGCTATCGAGTACGCGATTGTGGTAGCCATGGTGGCGGTGGTGGTCGTGGTGTTCGTGTCCCCGATGGGCACCAAGGTCTACAACATCTTCACTACGATAATGACCTCGCTGAATGGTACGGTCCCGGCCAAACCTACCATCCCCTGACCGAGTCCTTCTCTCCATCCATGCCTGCCGGCTGCCGAGAAAAAAGCGCGCAGGCATTGCCCGCCCATTGTCTTTCCGGTGCCCGGCAGCCCCTGGCATGTAAGGAGAACTCCCATGCTCTTTGAATACTTGATGATGCGTGCCCGGTTGCTTCTGACGAGTACCGAAGCCGCGTCGGCTATCGAATACGCGATTGTGGTGGCAATGGTCGCGGTGGTGGTCGTGGTGTTCGTGACGCCGGTTGGTGGCAAGGTGTTCGCGATCTTCAACAACATCCTCGTGGCCCTGGGCGGTTCGTCACAGACTGCGCCGACGCAGTTGCCCTGACTCGATGGTTGGTAAATCTCACACTACACTCGGACCCACCTTCAGTTTCTCAGGGATTGCCCCATGACTGCTTCCTCACTGCCCCGCCAACAGTTGCTTCTGGTTGACGACGAAGAGGACGCGTTGCTGGAGCTGGCGGAGTTGCTGGAGGGTGAGGGCTTCGTCTGTCATACCGCGACCTCGGTGAAACTCGCCCTGCATCACCTGACCCGCCATCCCGATATCGCCCTGGTAATCACCGATCTGCGCATGCCGGAGGAAAGCGGCATGTCGTTGATCAAGCGCTTGCGCGAACACACCTCGCGCCAGCATCTGCCGGTGATCGTGACATCGGGACATGCAGACATGGAGGACGTGAGCGACATGCTGCGGTTGCAGGTGCTGGATCTGTTCCGCAAGCCGATCTATCACGTGCGTTTGCTGGAAACCCTCGACAACCTGTTTCCAAAACCGAAGGTGAATGCCGGGTAGAGCGATTACCCGGCAGTCTGTCTCAGTGTGCGGTCACTCGCTGACGCAAACCGGAGTTACCCGGCGACAACGCCAACGCCAACTGCGTGCGGTTGTGCATGTGGGTCAGGCGCAACACCTGCGAAACGTAAAGCTTCACGGTGTTCTCGGTAATGCCCAACTCGCACGCGATCTGATAATTGGTCTGTCCCTTGCCCACCAGGCGTGCCACGTCCAGTTGCCGTGGCGACAGCTGATTGAAGATCGCCGGGATCTCCAGTGCATCGGCCTCGCTCGGCACCTCGTTACTGACGGGCGCAGGGCCGCGACGAACCTTGTCCAGATCCTGATAAAGATCATCGATGGACGACGACAGGTCCTGAAGCTTCTGATTCAGATGCCCCAGTTGCAGGGTTTTCTGCCGTTCCTGCAGCACCACCTCCTGACGCTGCAAGCCCTCCAGCAACTCGTCCAGATTGACCGGTTTCTGGTAGTAGTCGGCAATCCCGGCGCGCAACGCCTTGATCACGTCCTGCTTGTCGGCGCGGCCGGTGAGCATGATCGCTTCGAACGCCCGGTGTTTGCCGGCCAGCCGTTGCAGTTCCTGCACCAGCTGAATGCCGTCCATGTCCGGCATGTGCAGGTCGCACAGCACCAGGCCGATCGCGGTGTCGTCAGTAAAACGCTCGATGGCCTCTTTGCTGGACTCGCACGGAACACAGCGGTAGCCGCTGCTCTCGAGAAATTCACAGAGTTCTTCGACGATCAGAGGCTGATCATCGACAACGAGGACTTTTACCGCAGATGTAAGCTTGTTCACGTGCCACTCCATGCCCGGGCCAAAACTGACCATTCCTGTACTGTCAGCCGTTGGCCGTATAACCAGTACCTTTGAAAGTAGACGCACTTTCCGACTATGTACATAAGACTAGTGGCGTTTAGCGACTAATGGATCCAGGGTAGTGCAAGTAAAAACCCGATCAGCACGAACGGCGCAAATGGCAGCTTTTTTGACATCGATGGCGCCATATATCGAAGACGATGCCTAAGCCCTTGACTCATATGCAGCCAGACTCTTGGCGCCAGCAGAATCCAGATCAGGCTCGCCGCGCCGGCACCGATAAAAATCCCGAGCAGCGACGTGCCGTCCGTCGCAAGGCCAAGAGCTGTCATTAATTTCACATCGCCGGCGCCCATTCGCCCCATGAAATACCCGGGCAACGTGAACGCCAGCGCCACCAGGCAAGCCCAACCGCCCTGCCCCGCTTCGGCGCCCATCCAGGTGGTGCCGAAATACACCAGATAAACCAGCGCCAGGGTGCCGACACCCAGGGTCAGGGCATTGGCAATCCGTCGTTGCCGGGCATCCTGTGCCGCGCAGACCGCCAGCCAGATCAATAGGACAAGACTTTGCATCCGGTAAAAACCGTCCGTTTTTGCTGAATGATTCTATGCTGATACTACGCAGTGACTGTCAGGGTAGACGCACGGATGAAAACCGGCTCTCGGAAGGCGCAAAAAGGTGCGGTGGCGATCGAGTTCGCCCTGGTATTCGTGATCTTTTTTGCGGTGTTTTACGGCCTCGTCAGCTACAGCCTGCCGTTTGTGTTGATGCAGACGTTCAACCAGGTCACGGCCGAAGCGATACGCCGCGCCGTGGCGGTCGATCCCACGATCCCCAACTATTCGACCGTGCTGGTCAGTACCGCCAATGCTGCGTTGACCCAGCAATTGTCGGTGCTGCCGTCGTCACTGAATGTGGTGGTCGGCACTGATACGTCAGCGGTCTATGACCCGACACTTGGCACCCTCACCGTCAGCGTCAATTACCCGGTCAGCAAACTGAATCAGGTCATCCCGTTTCTGGTGTTGCCGGGCGTCGGCACTGTGCCCAGCCTGCCCACCAACCTGACCGCCATCTCGAGCCTGAAATTTTGACCCCGGGTGACAACCTGCTCGGCCGCCTGATGAAGCGGGGCATGCTCGCCAACGATTTGCCGGACGTGCTCGGTTCGCCTTTGACGGGCCTGCATATCCACCTCGACAGCGAAGGCGGCGTGTTGCAAATGGCCGGCCCGCTGCGCCTGCTGCTGGCGCAACAGACGCCCCGTGACAAACCGTTGCCGTTGCACGACTACCTGCTGCCTCACAGCACGCTGGCCATCGAGGGCCGGCCGCTGGACTGGCAAGGGCAACTGCTGGATCTGGATTTCCCAGGCCTGAGCGACCAGACCTTGCACCTTCGGGGTTGGGTCCAGCCGCTGGGCAGTGGCTGGCTGCTGCAACTGATGGACATTGCCGACCTGTTGCTCGAACGCCAGCAATCACGTCAGCGCGAAGCGTGCCATCTGATCGCCGAGCAGATCAGCAAACAGTTGCGCAGCTGCAGCCTGGGACGATTGCCGATGCTTGTCAGCGAACAATTGCAAGTGATCGCCCAGCGCTGGCAGATCCCGTGCCTGGCACTCGCGCTGCTCGATGAACAGGAACAGGGCTGGCTGATCCACCAGCAATTCCACGCCCATGACGCACCGGCGCTGTGGCATGACGGCCAGCGTCTGGGCACGCCGCTCGATAGCCTCAATGGCACCGGCCCGCAGCGCCTGGGTGCACATTACGGCCAGTATGAACACTCACGGGTCCAGGGCCTGTTCGGCAATGCCGAAGGTTTCGCCGTGCCTTACAGCGATGACCGAGGCGTGATGGCGTGGTTGCTCTGCGGCTTTTATGCGGTGGACAAGACCGCGCCGTATCTGACCGATCGCGACTGGCTGATGCTGGCCGGCGCACTGGCGGGGCCGCTGCTCGGGCGCCTGCGTGAACAGCAGCATCAGCTGCAACTGGAGCGATTGGAATCCTTGCAGACATTGCTCGGCACCGGCTGGTGGGAAATCGACAATGGCGAACAAATTCACCTGGCTCCGACGCTGGCCACCCTCCTGCAACAGGACAGGCTGACACTGACGCTGGAAAACTGGCTGATGCTGATCCATCCCGCTGACCGCGAAGAAGTCCGCAGCCGCCTGCAAGCCCTGCAACTGCACGGGGAAATCCTCGACCTGTGCGTGCGTTTGCATCATCCCGACGCCGGTCAGATGCCGGCATGGTATCGCCTTCAGGGACAAGTCACCGGCACCGGCGATCACCGCCGGCTGGTGGGTTTCATGCTCGACATCAGCGACATCAAGAACCAGCAGCAACTGGCCGCTGCAGCCCATGCGCGGCTGGACAACCTGATCGCCAGTTCGCCGGCGGTCATTTACGTCCAGCACTACGTCGAAGGGGCCTTGCTGCCAGCGTTCTTCAGCGCCAGTCTGCAACCGTTAATGGGCTGGAGCCTGGAAGACTGCGACGCCGGTGCGCTGGCAGAGCGGATTCATCCGGATGACCGGACCCTGTATTTCGAACGAACCCGACAACTGCTGCGCGAAGGCTCGGTACGCGCCCGTTATCGGTTGCGCGACAGTCGCGGCGATTATCACTGGTTGCTCGACGAAGCCCGGCTATTGCGCAATGACCTCGGCCTGCCGGTGGAGGCCGTCGGTTTGTGGCTGGACGTCACCGAAGCGACGCTGGCCGCCGAACAGGTCAGACAGAGTGAAGAACGCTACCGGATTCTGGTGGAAGACTCTCCGGCGATGATCTGCCGCTATCGCCCGGACCTCATTCTGACGTTCGGCAACCGGCCGCTGGCGACGTATCTGGAATGCGCCCCGGAAGCCCTGGCGGGCGTCGATCTGGGCAGCTGGATGTCCGACGTTCAGCGCGCCGCCTTCGTTGAGCGCCTGGCGTTGCTGACCCCGCAATCACCCGTCAGCACCGCGGAAATCAACCTGCAACTGCCGGGGCGCGAACATGCGTGGTGGGTGTGGTCGGATCGCGGGGTGTTCGATGAGCACGGAAAACTGATCGAAGTGCAGGCGGTGGGCCGCGACAACACCGAAGTGCGCCGCTCCCAACAACAACTCACGCAAAGCGCGAAAATGGCCACCCTCGGCGAAATGGCCACAGGTCTCGCCCACGAAATCAATCAGCCGCTGAACGTCATGCGCATGGCCATCGTCAACGTGCAGAAGCGCCTGAGCAACGGCGATGTGCAGATCGATTACCTGACCGACAAACTCAATCGCATCGACGCGCAGGTCCAGCGCGCCGCGAAGGTTGTGGACCACATGCGGGTGTTCGGCCGCCGTTCCGAGATCGAGCAACAATTGTTCAACCCGGCCAGCGCCATCGAAGGCACGCTGTCGCTGCTGGCCGAAGGCATGCGTGGCAAAGGCGTGGATTTGCGCATCAGTGAAACCGCGTTCGAGGTTCAGGTACGCGGTTATGTCGATCAGCTTGAGCAGGTATTGATCAACCTGATGGTCAACGCTCGGGATGCGTTGCTGGGCAAGCGTGAGTCCGATTCAGCGTTCAAACCGTGGATCTCGATCTATGCCGAGCGCGACGAGCAGAAAGTAAGACTGTGGGTCGAGGACAACGGCGGCGGTATCGACCCGCGACTGCTGGAGCGGATTTTCGAACCGTTCTTCACCACCAAACCGGTGGGTGTCGGCACCGGTCTGGGGTTGTCGGTGAGTTACGGGATCATCGACAACATGGGCGGTCATCTCAGTGTGCGCAACTCGGTGGACGGCGCGCGATTCTGTATCGAACTGCCGATCGCCCCCGACGACTAGATCACCAGATACGCCTTGCCGGTCTGGCCGCAGGTCATGTTGGCGCCGACGTCGACATCCATCAGATTGATCCCCAGCCCGTTGAGCAAATTGTTGAGCAGCGGGTCGAGCAGCGGACTCACGAGGTTGGTAATGAGCGGCTGCAGGATCGCCGTGACGCTGCTGATGAGACCCGCCACGCCAGCGACAACGGCGCCAAGGGGATTGCTGCCGACCGGTTGGTAGACAATCAGATTGATCCCGGCGAGGGTGCTCGCCAGGCTGTTGACGATGTTGCTGGAGGGCGCAGCGGAAATCACGCTCGGCGGCAGTTTCAGGTTTGGCGGCGTGGCGAACGGCGTGCCGCTGGAAAACACCAGGTCCTGAGTATTCTGCACCACACTGGTGTTGACCATGATCGCAATGCCGCCG
Source organism: Pseudomonas allokribbensis (assembly GCF_014863605.1). Taxonomy (NCBI): domain Bacteria; kingdom Pseudomonadati; phylum Pseudomonadota; class Gammaproteobacteria; order Pseudomonadales; family Pseudomonadaceae; genus Pseudomonas; species Pseudomonas allokribbensis. Next base: position 759,279 of record NZ_CP062252.1, on the reverse strand, counting down.
GCGGCGTATTGAACGTGGGTGCTCGGATCGCAGCCACCAATGCCCAAAATCGTATGGCAGGTCACAATACCCAGGTCCACCAGGGGCAACGGGGTGACCGTGGGTTCGGCAGAGGATGAAAACGCGTTGGTCGGGTCGATCTTGCCCAGTTTGAGGTCGGCAACCGACGTGATGGTGTGGGCCGTCAGGCTTTTGGTGCCGCTATTGTCGGTCGGGCAGCTGTAGTCGGTGACGTAGCTGATGGCGCCGCCGGCATCCAGGCTGATGTCGATTTCCGGTGATGGCAACAACAACGGGTCCATTCGCTCGCAACTGAGACAGACGAGTGAGTTCACCAACGAGACCAGATTCAGGGTCAACAACTGATTGATGGTCGTGGACAGCGTGCCGACCAGCCCCAATACCGCGTTGCTCAGCCCGGCCACCCCGGATAACACCGGCAGATTCACTGAAAGCATCGTGCGGATCTGCGCCGTGCGCACATAAATCCGGTTCGGCCCGGTGGGATTGGCCTTGGCCAACGCCGGATCACCAATCGCAGAGAACTGCGGCGGCTCGATGACCTTGACCCGCACCGTGACATTCGCCAGCCCCAGCACACTGATCGGCAAGGTCGCGGCCACCGCACTTTTGCTGTTGGCCAACTGAATCACCCCCTGGACCAGTTGCAGCAATTGCAGATTGGCGTCGAGTCCGGCCGCCGTGGTGCCGGTCTGCAGTTGCAGGATGTCACCGAGCTTTACCGGCGCAGCATTGGTCGCCGCCACTTGCAGCTGGCCCAACGCAGTGATCACGTCGGCTGTCGCGCCATTGAGTTGCACCACCGAGACAGCGGCCTGAATCAGTTGCGTCACCGTGGCCTGGGTATTGAGCAACTGGGTGTAGTTGCCAGCGGCCACGTTGAGGTTGATCGCCAGTTGATTCAGGTAGCTGAGCAGGTTGATGTCGGTGTTGAGCAAGCCGTTCCAGCCCAGGGCCGTCAGGTTGACGTTGCCGCCGAGCAATCCGGAAAACAGCGGGTTGAGGATGTTCGACTGGGCGGTGTTGATGCTGGCCAGGTTACTGCGGATATTCAGTTGGGCGACGGTCGGCTTTGGCAGGGCGGCCACCGCCGAGGCGTAGAGCACAGTGTTGAGACTGACCGGCGTGCTACTGAACAGCGCCTGCACGCCCCCGGCAAAACTGGTGGTCACGGTGTGGTTGACCGCGACCTTGACCGCCGCCGATTGCGTGGCATCCACCGTAAAGGTGCGCAGGCCGCTGGCAGCGGTCACCAGCGTTCCGCAATCGACCACGATGACGTTGTTGGCATCGGCGGTAAACCCGTTGCGGGTCGCACTTTGCCCGGCGTAACTGGCGGCGGTGAGGCCCGGCAGGCAATTGCCGCCACGGCTGACGGCTTCCAGGGCGGCGGTATCCACCAGTCGCTGCAGTTTGCGCTGCTCCATGTACAACCGGCCGGTGTCCACCACCAGCAGCATCAATATCAGCGCCAGGCTGAGGGTGGCAGCCGCCATCAAGCCGATGGCCCCCCGCTGCCGGGCCGGGCCGCCACACTGTGAATGACGCGACATGGCGCACTCCTTTGCCGGCGCACAGCCGGGCGCAACCTCCATGGGTGGGTGTCAGTGTAGACGTGGCACAACGAGACTGCTGGCAACGCGCCATGCAAAAAAAACGGGAGCCCATGGCTCCCGTTTTTTTGCACTGGCTTAGCGCGGTGGGTAGTTCGACAGGATTCGCGTCACGGTCTCCCGAATGGCGTTGCTGCGATCCGCCGGGTTCGGCGTGCGACTGAGCATCTGTTCATCGCTGCCGCGCCACACCAGTTTGCCGTCCTTGCCGTCGAGCAGATCAACCTGAATGGTCGCCACCTTGTAGGTGATGTTGCGGGTTTCGTTGTACATCGGTGCGCCCCAGTAACCGTTCCACGGACCACCCCAACCGCCGCCGTAGTTGGTGGTCACCTGCTGCTGGCGATCCTCGACGATCAGGTAAGTCTGCACATTCAAGTCACCTTTGCTGCCCGCAGCGGCCGGACGCAGGCCGCGCTGGTCAAGTTGATCGGCGACAGACTGGCGGATGCGCTGTTCGGTCAGGTCGCTCTTGATCCGTGGGTCGTCGGGACGGTATTGCAGGGCGGGTTCTTTCCAGCTCCAGCTGCGGTAGGCGGCAAAGTCGCGGCTGGCGTCGAAGTCATGATTGACCTGGTTCGCGGCGCACGCACTGAGCAGCGCGGCCACGGCCAGTAAAGCGAGACGGCGGAACATGGTTTTTCTCCGGTGGAAGACATGAACCTGGGGAGCTTCTCATTGGCAGGAAGCTAACTGGGAGGATACGCCGACATTGCCTTTTCGACAGCCTCCCGGATCGCATCGGCCCGGTCACTCTGGTTGCCCTGGGTGCCGGTTTCGGCACTGGCACTCCACACCGGCTGACCGCTGCCGGCATCGAACAGATCGACTCGAACCACCACGACCTGTTCCTGATAGGTGCGTACGATCGGCACTGTGTTGTACATCCCGTAGCCTCGGCCGTAACGGTCATAACCACCGTATCCGCCGTACCCGTAATCGTCCTGGACCTGACGCAAGCGGGTTTCCAGACTCAGGTTGGCACTGACAAACAGGTCGGCCGGGCGATTGTCATGCAATGGGCGCAAGCCGCGTTGGTCCAGCGCATTGCTCACCGCCTCGGCCACTTGCGCCGAATCCGCCCACGCGGTGCCTGGAGGCAAGCGCCCATTGAGCCACGCCCAACTGCGGTAGCGCCCGTAATCCCGTGGCGGCGCGGGATAAGCGCTGCGGTCGAAAGTGGTCGCGGCTTGCGGTGGTGCCGGCGGCAATGGCCGCGACTGCGCCACATAGGGGTTGCTGCCCTGACACGCGGCCAACCCCAGACAGATCAGCAGTAACCCTGAATGACCTTTCATTTCACGCTCCGATCAGATCGGCCGGCAGATCCAGTGCAAGTAACGCCCAAGCCCGGCGAAGCTTGGGTGACGACGGTGGGCGAGCTCCATCTCGAGCAAATCGATCAACTCGGCGCGGGCCTGGAATTCCACCGGCATGTAATCGTGGAAAACCCGCACCCCGCTCTGAGTTTCGACCTGCCACAACCCTTCGAGTTGCGCGGCCAGCTCCCGTGGATCGAGCGGCTGCTGCGGGGTCAGGCTCTGCTTCTCGCCGGCCATGTCGTTCTTGCGCATTTTCTTGAAATGGCCTTTGAGCAGGTTGCGATAAACCAGCGCATCACGGTTGTAGAACGCTAGCGACAGCCAGCCGCCGGGCTTGGTCAGTTGATGCAGCACCGGCAGGATCGCATGGGGTTCGGCCAGCCATTCGAGCACGGCGTGGCAGATCACCACGTCATAGGGTTCGGTGAGTTGACCGAGCAGCTCCTGCCACGGCGCCTGAATGAACGTTGCGGTCTGCCCGGCCTCGGCGAAACGCTGACGCGCGCCTTCGAGCATCGGCTCGGCCGGCTCGGTGAAGGTCACGTCGTGCCCACGCTCGGCCAGCCACAGCGACATGTGGCCAAGACCACCGCCGATGTCCAGCACCCGCAACGGGCGATCCGGCAGGGCTTCGGCAAGATCCGCCTGCAACACCGCGAGGCGGATCGCGCCTTTGGCACCGCCGTAGATTTTCTCGGCGAAACGGGTCGCCAACTGATCGAAATGACGGTCGCTCATCAGTTGAACCGCCGTTCGCTGTCGGCGAGCTTGCTGCGCACCACTTCATTCATGTCCAGCCCCAGTTCGCTGCACAGCAGCAACAGATAGAGGACGATATCACCGACTTCCTGGCCGGCATGGGCCAGTTTGTCCGCGGGCAATTCGCGCGACTGGTCTTCGGTCAGCCACTGGAAGATTTCCACCAGCTCAGACATCTCCACGCTGGCAGCCATGGCCAGGTTTTTCGGGCTGTGAAATTGCCGCCAGTCATTGCGGTCGCGAATGGCGTGCAGGCGTTCGGTCAGTTCAACAAGGTTCATCGATTTCTCCTGAAGGCGTATAGCTTCGGGGGGATGCTGCGCGAAGGCAAGGGGCAGCCACCACCCGGCAAACCCTCTATGCTTGCAGGGAACTCGGCCGCCCCCGGCGCGGCCCAAGGCTCAGCTCTTTCATCAGGATGCAAACATGCAGGTAGAAAGCTTTTTCGAATGGCTGGGCCAGGCGCTCGGCTCGATCATCCGCTTCATCGTCGACGGCCTGAGCGGCCTGTTCAACATCTTGGGCAATGCCGGCGGCAACTTCGTCGACGGGCTGGCGAAGGCCTTGGGCATGGACACTTCGATTATCAGCATCATCGCGTTGATCGTCGGCCTGATGCTGCTGTGGTCGGCGATCCGCGCGTTCATGAATGCGTCGATCATTGCGGGAATCATCTGGTTGCTGCTGGGGTTGTGGCTGCTGAGCTGGATCATTCACTGACCCCACCCGCTACAATGCCGCTCCCCAAGGAGCCCGCATGTCCAACCTGACCGCCGACTGGCGCGACCGCCCGACCCATCGCCGGGTCTGGGCCCTCGCCGCCCCCATGATCCTTTCCAACATTTCCGTGCCGCTGGTGGCGCTGGTCGACAGCACCGTCATCGGTCACCTGCCTCACGCCCATCAGTTGGGCGCGGTGGCGGTCGGGGCCAGCCTGTACACCTTTCTGGCCTGGGCCATGGGCTTCCTGCGCATGGGCACCACCGGGTTCGCCGCGCAGGCCGCTGGGCGCAGCGATGGTGCGGCGCTGCGGCAGATCCTGCTGCAAGGTCTGTTGCTGGCGATGGGGCTGGCGTTGCTGCTGGGTGCCGTGGGCGTGCCGCTGAGCGGTGTCGCCCTGCACTTCATGCAGCCTTCGCCGGAACTCAATCAGTTGACCCGCGACTTCTTCCACACCCGCCTGTTCGGGCTGCCGGCGGCACTGGCCAGTTATGCGCTGGTCGGCTGGTTCCTCGGCACCCAGAACGCCCGGGCGCCGCTGGCGATTCTGCTGACGACCAACCTGATCAACATCGTGCTGAACCTGTGGTTCGTCATCGGCCTGGACTGGGGCGTGGTCGGTTCGGCCCGGGCTTCGGTGATCGCCGAATGGAGCGGTGCCCTGCTCGGTCTGGCGCTGACCCGCAAGGCCCTGCGCGCCTATCCTGGGCACATCGTCTGGGCGGCATTGAGGTTGTGGCAGAGCTGGCGACCCCTGCTGGGGGTCAACCGCGACATCTTCATCCGCAGCCTGGCGCTGCAATCGGTGTTTTTCCTGATCACCGTGCAAGGCGCACGGTTGGGCGATGCCACAGTCGCAGCCAACGCGCTGTTGCTCAATGGCCTGCTGTTGACCGCCCATGCGCTGGACGGTCTGGCCCACGCGGTCGAAGCCTTGTGCGGACATGCCATCGGCGCCCGCGATCGCCTCGCCCTGCGCCGTTCGCTGGTGGTGGCCGGCGGCTGGTCGCTGCTCGCAAGCCTGGGGTTCGCCGCGCTGTTCCTGTTTGCCGGGCACCTGTTCATCGAGATGCAGACCGATATCCAGAGCGTGCGCGACACCGCGTTCATCTACCTGCCTTACCTTGCCGTCCTGCCGTTGATTGCGGTCTGGAGCTACTTGCTCGACGGTCTGTTCATCGGCGCCACCCGCGCCCGGGAAATGCGCAACGGCATGCTGCTGACGGTCGCTCTGCTGGTGCCGTTCGCTTGGGCGTTGAACGGGCTGGGCAATCACGGGCTGTGGATTTCATTCCTGCTGTTCATGGTGCTGCGCAGCCTGACTCTCGGCACATTGGCGTGGCGACTGCGGCGCAACGACGGCTGGTTTGTCGGCACCGTTCACTGAGGCGATGAAGGGGAGCACCTCACTCCGGATCGTTCTGCCAGCGTCGACGCAGATGGTCGAGCCGCTCTTGCTGGGTCAATCCTTGTGGCGGTTGCACCAGTTCTGCCCAGGGATGCTGCAAGCGTAGCCACAACCAGTCGTCCAGCACGGCCCGCTCGCTGAAACCCAAAGTCAGGCCCTGTTCAACGTGGGAGGACAACGTGCGGTAATCGGTTCTCGTCGACTGGCTCCAGCGCCAGATATGTTGCTCCAGCAGGCAGCGATGCAGGCGCTCACGTTGATGATGGGTAAGCCCCTGTTCAATCTTCAGTGGCTCGACGGCCAGTCCCGGATTTCGCAGCTGTTGCCAGCCCAGGCTGCCGCTCGCCCGGTCGGCCCAGGTGCCGCCGAACCAGCGCAGCCAACTGATCGGCCCGAGCCAGCGGCTCAACTGGCGGGCATCGCAGGCGTCGAAAAAGTAACTGGCGGTCTGCCGGTCGTAGTAACTGAGCAGCGCACGATGATTCAGGCCGACGGAAACCGTCAGCATCCGTTGCAAATGTTCACGCAGTGATTCGCTCGAGGCATCACTGCCCAGCAGCAGCCCGCACCAGGTCTGCGGGTCTGTGTGACACAACGCCGACAACACCGGGCAATCGCGCAGATCGACCAACAACGGCCCCTGCTCGCACACGGGCTGAAACTCCGTGCCGTCAAACAGCTTCAGACTCGGTACGCCGGAGAACGCCTGACGCAATACGCTCAACGCCTGCGGTGCATGCCCGACATCCAGCAACAGCCATTGCGCACGCTGCCCCGGCGCCTTGCCACTCATCGTCCATCGCCAGGGCTGAACCCGGCGACCAGTCGGCAGCTGCACACCGACTCCCGGCAGTGGTGATAACTGCCGCCTCCCGGCATCAGGCACAGCAGCAGCAAGGGCTCGCCCGTCTTCAGCCATGGCGCCAGGCCTTCACTCGCCAGGGAGTCGGGCAGTGGCGGCGGTTTGTCATCCTCATGGCACTCAGTGGTTGCCGCCGGCTGCAGAACACCACTGATCACCGGTTGCTCGGGATCGCCTTCGAGAAAGCTCACCACCACCTCGACGCCTTCACGCAATGACGTCAGCGTCGTATCCGCCAACGCAGGAGCCAATGGCAGCCAGCAGTGGCTGGGTTTTGCCCCTTCGCCCTGATAGAGCCAGTCGAACTGCACCGCGACCGGCCGCGAGCGATCCGGTTGCGGCTCGTCGACCGCCACCACCCAGGCCCGCTGCAAACTGCCCATGCGCAATGCCGAACGTTCGACGACCGGTTCACACGCCTGCAATTGCTCGGCGGCACAGAGGCGGTTGCTGTAGGAGGGTTCGAGCATCTGATCGGCGCGGTGCTCGATACGGGTCAACAGCCAGTGGGTGTCGCACTCTGCAAACGGCCGCGGGGACAAACTCAGCCACCGACCGCAACGCAGGGTTGGCACATCGGAGTGTCCCTGCGCCGTTCGGGCCCGCAGGGCGTCATCACCGGGCTCTCGGACCCGCTCCCGCATCAGCCAGCGGCGCACCGCCGGCGCACGCCCCTGCGCCGCGAAACTCACCGTCCCCGTTTGCGGCAGCAACGCCGGATCGTCACCGAACACCAGGCAATGGTTCTCGCGCCCATGTTCGAAGTGATAGTGGATCCGCGACTGCGCGCACAAGCGCTGCACCAGTTGCAGGTCCGATTCGCCGTATTGAGTGCAAAACCTGCGTGACGGGTGGTCCGCCTGCAATTCGAACCGGCGCTGATGGCCGCTGATACCGTGCTCCCTGAGCACCTGATCGAGGATCTGCGGCACCGACCGGCCACTGAAGATTCGCTGGCTATGGCGCAGGCCCAGACAACTCAGCTTCGGGCCCAGTCGTACACGGCACAATCTGGCGCCATGCCCCTGTTCGTGCTGGACAAGACCCTGCAACTGTCCGTGCACGCCGTTGCCCGAAGGCCCGAAGCACAGGCGCGCCGAGCGGTACAGCAGGCCGGCAAGGTCGAGATGAGGATCGTCGATCAACAGATCGATTTCGAACGAAAAAGGCTCGCTGATCGCCTCGCAACCGGTAAAGGCCAGGACTTCGAGCGGGGCGGACAGACCCGTGACATCGAGACGAAACGACGACTCGTCGGCTGGATCGAACATGGGCGATTCTCTACAGGAGGGGCGGCCGGGGATTCTCGCCGAGAGCCATGGCCGAGTAGAGAGCCGAAGTACAAATTAGGAAATGGCCTACGCGAAAAGCAGACAACATCACTTTTCTTGTGAGGATGAAGGCCAATTCGCTAGCAGAAAAAGAGAAGTCTCATCAGGTCATCCGAAACGTCCGCTGCGTGCGGAACAATTTCAGACAACCTGATGGATTCGGAACCTGACGTCAGGAAGACAGGTAGGAGGAACGGGTCAGACCCAGGCGCAGCGCATCGAGGAACTGGGTACGTTCGGTAGCGCTGATACGGGCACTGGCGCACTTGTCGCGGTAGTGGGTCATCAGCTCTTCCGGCGACAGGTGCACATAGCGCAGCATGTCTTCGATGGTGTCATGAGTTTCGATCCCGGCGTGGTACACGCTGCCGTCGGCGTTCTGGTAGATGTTCACCGAGTCGGTGTCACCGAACAGGTTGTGCATGTCGCCGAGAATTTCCTGATAGGCGCCCACCAGGAAGATACCCAGCAGGTAATCCTCACCGTCATTCAGCCCGTGCACCGGCAGACTGGTCTCGATGCTCTGCTCGTCGACGTATTGCTTGATCTTGCCGTCGGAGTCGCAGGTCAGGTCTTGCAGGACAGCACGACGCAGCGGCTCTTCGTCGAGACGGTGCAGCGGCAGAATCGGCAACACCTGGCCGATGGCCCAGGTGTCCGGCAGGCTCTGGAACACCGAGAAGTTGCAGATGTACTTGTCGGCCAGCTTGTCGTTGAGTTCGTCCAGCACCTGACGGTGCGAACGCTGACGCGCTTTCAACGAGTTGTGCAGGCGACGGCACACGGCGAAGTAGCACTGTTCGGCCAGGGCTTTCTCGGCCAGGGTCAGTTTGCCATCGGCGTACTGGGCAGCCACGTCGCTCATGTAGTGAGTGGCGCGCCAGTAGGTTTCGGTGACCATTTCGATGTCGGTCGGGCCGAGCAGATCAACCAGCCATTGCACGGTTTCCGGCAGCGACTCCTTGTTCTCGATCTGCGGCACGTCGTCGTTGTGCTTCTCGACGTCGGTGACTTGCACCACCAGCATGGCGTGGTGTGCGGTCAGCGAGCGGCCACTTTCAGAGAAAATGTTCGGATGCGGCAGGCTCTGCGCATCGCAGAATTCCTTGAGCATGCCGACCACGACACCGGCGTAGTCGTCCATGTCGTAGTTGATCGAACTGGCATTGCGCGAGTGGGTACCGTCGTAGTCGACGCCCAGACCGCCACCGACGTCGATGTGATCGACCGGCAGACCCAGGTTGCGCAATTCGCCGTAATAACGGATCGCTTCCTTGAAGCCGTGCTGGTAGTCGGCCAGGTTGGCGATCTGCGAACCCATGTGGAAGTGCAGCAGGCGGATGCCCTGATCCAGGCCGGCAGCGCGGAAGCGCTCGACCACGGACAGCAGTTGCGCGGCCGACAGACCGAACTTGGATTTCTCGCCACCGGTGTCCGCCCACTTCGACGAAGCCAGCGACGACAGGCGAACACGCAGGCCGACCTGTGGCTTGACCTTCAGCGAAGCCGCTTCTTCGATCACCAGACCGACTTCGGATTCTTTCTCGATCACGATGAACACGTTGTGGCCGAGCTTCTGGCCCATCAGCGCCAGACGGATGAACTCGCGGTCCTTGTAACCGTTGCAGACGATGGTTCCGCCCTTCGGCGCCAGCGCCAGCACGGCCAGCAGCTCAGGCTTGGAGCCGGCTTCCAGACCGATGGAGACGTTCTGGGTCGCGATGATGTTTTCGATCACCGCTTCCTGCTGGTTGACCTTGATCGGGTACAGCGCGGTGTACTTGCTCTGGTACTCCAGACGCTCGATGTTGGCATCGAACGCACCGGTCAGCTGACGGACGCGGTCTTGCAGAATGTCGGGGAAACGCACCAGCAACGGCAAGGACAGACCGCTCTTGCGCAGTTGGTCGACTTGTTCGAACAGGTCGATCGGTGAACTGCTCGGGCCGTTCGGACGAACTTCGACGCGACCGGCGTCATTGATCGCGAAATACCCGGCCCCCCAATGGCGAATCCCGTAAACACTGCGGCTGTCCGCAACTGTCCATTGGCTGCCATCGTCTTTGCGTGTGCGTCGTACGGACATCGAAGTCCCCTATAAAGAAGTCATAGTGCGTCGCCTGATTGCAGGCCGGCGCAGTCTAAAGAATGAAAATGACGGTTCGTCAGCGGGGCGGTAGACCGCGCTGACAGCGTTGAGTTTAGAAACCGGTCATGAACAGGCTCTGTGAAAACCATGGAGACGACGCCGGGACTGATGACAATCAGAGCCGGATCAAGCCGCTGGTGGTTTTCACAGAGGCTGCTAGCCGCCGGACTTCTTCGCCTTGAAACCGTGCTTGATCAACTCGGCCAAGAGTAGCTCGACATGATCGCCCTGGATTTCGATGATCCCGTCTTTCAAAGCACCGCCGGTGCCGCAACGTTTCTTCAACGTTGTCGCCAGCTCCTTGAGTGCGTCTTCGGCCAGGGGCACGCCGGTGATGGTGGTCACCGTCTTGCCGCCACGGCCCTTGCTCTCGCGGCGCACGCGGGCAATGCCGTCGCCGGCCGGGATCACGGTTTGTCTGCAGATACAGGCGTCCACCGGCTTACTGCATTCCGGGCAATGACGACCTGCGTCGGTGGAAAATACCAGGCCGCCCAGGGCGGCGAAGGATGCGGCTTTTTTGGCCACCGGCAATCCTCTTGGGAGGACAAAGACTGATCGCAGCCTTGGGCAAGGCTATCGACCGCGAAGCCCCACTCAGGCAGGGGCAGCGCTACTGTGCCGGTTGCTCCTGTAAAGCAGGCCGGCACAGCTTGAAAAGGTCGCGCAGTGTAACGGCAAAAACGCCGATTGCTAAGTGCCAATCGGCGCCATTTTATGAGTTCTTTGCGACGTCGCTTTGTTGAGCCTTCAGATAGCGCTTCAAGGCTGCCAGAGAGTCCGGGCAATAAGGCTTTTGCTCGATTTCCAGCATGACCTGGGCGACCGGAATGAAGCGCGCTTCGAGCACTTCTTCCGGCTGCAGGATCAGCGGCCCGTCCCACACCGCTGAAAACGCCGAACACCACAGACGATTCCCGGTGTCCTCGAAGTAGAAATGGTCGTGGGCCGTCAGCTCGACGCCGCTCACCCCCAACTCTTCTTCCAGCTCACGGGCCGCCGACTCGGCGTAGGTCTCGTTCGCCTGCACCATGCCGCCTGCCGCCACATCCCAGTAGCCGGGATAAATGGCTTTGCTCAGGGTCCGCCGATGAACACAGAGTTCACCGGCGGAGTTGAACAGCATGATGTAGGTGCCACGCCCGATCAGCCCGCGCTCGCGAAGGTCGGAGCGCACCAGGGCGCCGAGCAGGTTGTCCTGTTCGTCGACCCAGGCGATCTGTTCGGCATCCGAGGCCGCGCGGTGGGCCGCCTCTCTGGCGTTGTCGCTCATGACTCAGCCCTGATTGAGCAGTTGACGAAGATCGATCACGGCGGCGTTGGCCCGGGAAATGTAGTTGGCCATCACCAGCGAGTGGTTGGCCAGCACCCCGAAGCCGCTGCCGTTGAGGATCATCGGGCTCCACACCGGCTCCTGCGATGCCTCCAGTTCACGAATGATCTGGCGCACGCTGACCGTGGCGTTCTTCTTCGCCAGCACGTCGGCGAAATCGACTTCGATGGCACGCAGCATGTGCGACAGTGCCCAGGCCTGACCGCGGGCTTCATAGAACACGTTGTCGATCTGCATCCACGGGGTCTCGACGATTTCCTCGTCGACCTGTGGCACTTCACCCACCGCCGGCACTTCGGTTTTCAGCGCGGTGTTGAGCTTGACCCGGCCGACACTGGCCGACAGGCGTTGCGACAGGGAACCGAGACGAGTCCCGACATCACCCAGCCAGTTGTTCAGGTTGTCGGCGCGAGCGTAGAACAGCGCGTTCTTTTGCGTCGGGTCAGACAGGCGCGCCTGATAACGGCTCAGGGAGTTGATGCCTTCCTGGTATTCCGACTCGCTGGACGGCAGGATCCAGCTCTTGTTGTCGAAGTTGAAGCGCGGTTCGGCCTTGGCCAGATCGGCGTCTTCAGCCGATTGCGACTGCGAGCGGGCGAAGTCCTTGCGCAAGGCACGGGTCAGGTCACGCACCTGCACCAGCACGCCATATTCCCAGCTCGGCATGTTGTCCATCCACAGGCCCGGCGGGAAACGGTCATTGGAAATATAGCCGCCCGGCTTGTTCAGCAGGGTGCCGGCGACGGTCTTGAGGGTTTCGACGGTGGTGTAGCCAACCACCATCTGCTTGCCTTCTTTCTCGGCGGCAAGCTGTGCGTTCTGCGCCACGGGGAACAGGGCCGGCTCTTCACTCCAGTACCAGCCCAGGCCGATGGTCACCAACAGATAAATACCGACCAGCGTGGCCAGCGCGCGGCTGAACAACAGGCCGCCAACATAGCTGCGCGCGGCCGACTTCGGCTCGGCGGCACGTTCGGGCGCGCTGCCCGCGCGATTCTTCCAGTCCAGCATGGCGATATCCTTTCAATCTTGGGTTCAACGGTTCGACAGCAACCATACAACAACGTGCCTCTGGCCCGCACCCGTCAATAATGACAGGGGGTGACTCTTTGGGCCTGCCGTCGTGCGCTAAGGGATTCCCTGATACCCGTCGCCCTGAGAAAACCTTGTCGATACCGATGGAAAAATTTGTGAACCCTCAGGTTTTCGTTTCGCGCTTTCGGCAGAAGCTGGTTCTCGATGCGCCACGAAGTGCCCTGTTCACGGGGACTTTCCCGACGATCCGGTTCGGATTGAAACCCGACGGTCGGAAACTGAATGGTGACGCACCGCAGATTATTGACGTACGACACTCATGTAACCGGAAAGAGGTGCTAGCATAGAGCCACCAGTCGATCTCAGCATGCACCCTAACTAGTAGTCAGGATATGACCGAGCCAGAAGACCCCAGCCGTGAGCGCCTCAAGCACCACTTTGCCCAGCGGGTAATTCATCAGGCACGTCAGATTCTTGAGATATGGCAGCGCCTGCAACGCAGTGAGTGGTCCACTGCCGACCTCGCCGAACTGAGCGAGGCCAATCTGCGCCTGTTGCGTTTTGCCGAGCGTTTCGAACAGCCCGAGCACACTCAACTCGCCCATCACATCAGCCAGTCGCTGGAAGCGGTGGACGCCAATCGCGGGCGCCTGAGCAGCGGCCTGATCACCGACCTCAACCGTTTGATGCAGCGCTTGTCGCGCACCGGCCTGCGTCATGGTGATCAGCTCGACCAGACCTTTCTGCCACCCCTGCGCAAGCCTATCTACGTGATGCTTCAGGATCACGACCGCGCCGAGCGGCTGGCCAAGCAACTTGAGTTTTTTGGTCTCAGTGCCCAGGCGCTGGACAGCGTGTCGGCGTTTCGCTCCTCGATGGTCGAGCGCCTGCCGGCCGCCATCGTCATGGACGTGGACTTCAGCGGCGCCGGCGTCGGCCTGAAACTCGCCGCCGAAGCCCAGCAAGGTCTGGAAGAACCGTTGCCGCTGCTGTTCTTCAGCCTGCATGAAACCGACACCCCGACCCGCCTCGCCGCCGTGCGCGCCGGTGGTCAGGAGTTTCTCACCGGCACCCTCGAAGCCTCGAGCCTGCTGGAAAAAATCGAAGTCCTGACCTGCGTCGCCCAGTACGAACCTTATAAAGTGCTGATCATCGACGACTCCCGCGCCCAGGCGATGCACACCGAGCGTCTGCTCAACAGCGCCGGGATCGTCACCCGCACGCTGATCGAGCCGATTCAGGCCATGGCCGAGCTGGCGGACTTCCAGCCGGACCTGATCATCCTCGACATGTACATGCCAGCCTGCACCGGCACCGAACTGGCCAAGGTCATCCGCCACAACGATCGCTACGTCAGCGTGCCGATCATTTACCTGTCGGCCGAAGACGACCTGGACAAGCAGCTCGACGCCATGAGCGAGGGCGGCGACGACTTCCTGACCAAGCCGATCAAGCCGCGCCACCTGATCACCACGGTGCGCAACCGCGCAGCGCGTGCGCGCAATCTCAAGGCGCGAATGGTCCGCGACAGCCTCACCGGCCTGTACAACCACACGCACATTCTTCAGTTACTGGAAGACTGCTCGTTCCGCGCCCGCCGCGAAAACAAGCCGCTGAGTTTTGCGATGCTCGACATCGACCACTTCAAACGGGTCAACGACAGCCACGGCCACCCCATGGGCGACCGGGTGATCAAGAGTCTGGCGCTGTTCCTCAAGCAGCGTCTGCGCAAGACCGATTTCATCGGCCGTTACGGCGGCGAAGAATTCGCCATTGTCATGCCCGACACCGATATAGAAGCCGCGCACAAAGTGCTCGACGAAATTCGCCAGCGCTTCGCCGAAATCCATTACCCGGCCCAACCCCACGATCTGTGGTGCACGTTCAGCGCCGGGGTGGTGGAGATGCACGACGATTCCGACAGCCTGATGATGGCGAGCCAGGCCGACGAGGCGCTGTACCGCGCCAAGGGTGAAGGCCGCAATCGGGTGCAGACCGCGCGGGACTCAAAGCAAAGTGCCACTTTTTCACCGGATTCCACCGATTCGGTCATAACCCTGTAACAGAACCGCAATAAATTCAGGCGCTTACCATTTCTGCCGTTGGTAGCCGTCATGCGCCTGAAGTTGCTCACCAATCTCAACACGCTGTTGCTGGTCGCCGTCTGCGTGGCCCTCGGCGCCACGCTGTGGTGGTCGCAGAAAGCCCTCGAACGCCCTTATCTGCTGATGGAGCGCTACCTCGGGCTGTCCCAGCAATTTCAGAATGAAGTCGCGCGCAACGTCGAGGACTACCTCGGTAGCGGCGACGCCCTGCGCCTGAGCAGCGCCAGCCAGGCCATCGACAGCCTGCAGAAAGAGCTCGGCGAACTGCCGCCAGCGTTGGCCGACACCCTGCGCCCGAGCCTGTCGAGCCTTGAAGAATTCAGCAAGACCGACCTGCTCGCCGCCGGCAAGCTGGCCGGCGATCCGCAAGCCTTGCTGTTGCAGGCCGAGCGCGAACTGAGCGCCAGCCTCGATCAGCTCAGCACCTACGCCGGCGGCAACGCGACTTACCTGACGCCGCTGCTCGCGGCCTCTCAACATCTGGGCAAGTTGTCGCTGGCCCGGGACAAACTGGTCAGCAGCGGGCGCAGCGAACTGGCCGCCGACGTCGAACGCGAAGTCACCAACATCCGCACCCAGGCCCAGGCGATCGATGCCCTGCCCTTGCTTGGCGTGGTCACCAGCAGTGAATCCGGCAGCGACGATTTCGCCTCGATGATGGGCATTGAAAGCACTGAAAAAGCGGTCGCCGAAGATGCCGGCGTCGGCCTCAAACGCGAACTCAACAGTTTGCTCGGCCGTTACCCGGCAGAACTGGCCCGCACTCGCGACCAGATCCAGAAGCGCACTGAACTCAGCACGGCGACCCACCAGAAAATCGCTGCCGTTCAACAAGCCATCGCCGGTCTGGAGCCAGTGGTGCGCGCCCAGCATGGCCAGATCCAGAGCGAAGTCCGCCTGATGCAAGGCGTGATGATCGGCCTGATCCTGTTGATCGCCCTGCTGATCGACACCCTGCAGCGACGCCTGGCCCGTACCCTGACCAACCTCGCACCGGCGCTGTCGACCTGGGCCGAAGGTGACTTCAGTCGTGACATTCATCTGGGCAAGACCAACCGCGAACTCCACGACATCGAAGCCTCGCTCAATCGCCTGCGAGCCTATCTGGTGGATCTGGTCGGGACGATTCGCGGCAACGCAGAGCAAGTAGCGGGCAGCAGTCGCACCCTCGCCGATCTGAGCAATGACCTGCACAGCGGTGCCGAACATCAGGCCGGCGATACAGCACTGATCCGCGACTCCCTGAGCGAACTGGAAGCGACCATCCAGCAAGTGGCCGGCGATGCGCGTCAGGCTGCAGACGCCAGCCGTCACGCGGGACAGGCGGTCGAGCATGGGCAAAAAGTCATTGGCCTGAGCCTCACCGGATTGCATGCGCTGGTAGAGGAAGTGCAAGGCAATGCGCAGATGATCGAGCATCTGGCCGAAGAGTCGGCCACCATCGGCGGCGTGCTGACGGTGATTCGCTCGATTGCCGACCAGACCAACCTGCTGGCCCTCAACGCAGCGATCGAAGCCGCCCGCGCCGGGGAAATGGGCCGCGGTTTTGCCGTGGTGGCCGAGGAAGTCCGCTCACTGGCACAGCGCACCGCCGGCGCCACCGCAGAAATCCAAACCTTGATCGCCGGCCTGCAAACTGCGGCCCGACAATCGGTCGAAGGCATGCGCGCTCAGGTTGAACACGCCGAAGCCACAGCCAATCAGGCGCAATCGGCGGACGGCGCGCTGGACAAGATCGTCGGCGCGATCCAGACCATTTCCGACACGGCTGTGCGCATCGCCGATGTCACCGCGCAGCAAAGTAGCGCGGTCAGCGAAATCCGCGATCACAGCGAACGGATTCACCAATTGGGTGGGGATAACTTGCTGCGCATCGGCGAAGGACGCGAACAGGGCGAGAATCTGCTGGTATTGGGTGGGCAACTGCATACAGCGGTTCAGGCTTTCCGCGTCTGATCGCAACTCTGCGGGGTTTGGCGGCGCGAATGACCGGATCTGATCACTCAGTCACATATTTCGCGCAAACATCGGAGATCGTGCTGGCTATTGCAGAGAACTGGACAGTCACAAAGTCTTTGCGGCATAGTCGCCGGGTTCTGACGAAGGCTCACCCATAACAAGGAACACGCAGATGGCAACGCTACTGGTGCTGCACGGCCCCAACCTGAACCTGCTCGGCACCCGCGAACCCGGGACCTACGGGTCGACGACCCTGGCGCAGATCAATCAGGACCTGGAGCGCCGCGCCCGTGAAGCCGGCCATCACCTGCTGTACCTGCAAAGCAACGCCGAGTACGAATTGATCGACCGCATCCACGCCGCACGCGGCGAAGGTGTGGACTTCATTCTGATCAACCCAGCAGCTTTTACACACACAAGTGTCGCATTACGTGACGCGCTGCTGGCGGTGAGCATCCCATTCATCGAAGTGCATTTGTCCAACGTGCACAAACGCGAACCTTTCCGCCATCACTCTTACTTCTCCGACGTAGCGGTGGGAGTGATCTGCGGCCTTGGCGCCAGCGGTTATCGACTGGCCCTGGAGGCTGCACTAGAGCAGCTTGAACAACAAGCTATACGCCCCTGACCGACCCTTGGGAGTTGATGATTCATGGATATCCGTAAAGTTAAGAAACTGATCGAATTGCTGGAAGAGTCCGGTATCGACGAGCTCGAGATCAAGGAAGGCGAAGAGTCCGTACGCATCAGCCGCCACAGCAAGACCCCGGCGCAGCAGTACTACGCACCGGCTCCGATGCAGGCTCCGGCCGCTGCACCTGTTGCCGCTGCCGCTCCAGTCGCTGCCGCCGCTCCGGCTGCCGCTGCTGCTCCAGCGCTGAACGGCACCGTTGCCCGTTCGCCGATGGTCGGCACCTTCTATCGCAAATCTTCGCCAACCTCGCCGTCCTTCGTTGAAGTCGGCCAGACCGTGAAGAAAGGCGACACCCTGTGCATCGTTGAAGCCATGAAGATGATGAACCACATCGAAGCTGAAACCAGCGGTGTGATCGAGTCCATCCTCGTCGAAGACGGCCAGCCGGTTGAGTACGACCAACCGCTGTTCACCATCGTTTGAACTGCGGAGAGCCTTTGATGACTGCGAAGTTGGAAAAAGTTCTGATCGCTAACCGCGGTGAGATCGCCCTGCGGATTCTGCGTGCCTGCAAAGAGATGGGCATCAAGACCGTCGCCGTTTACTCCAAGGCCGACAAAGAGCTGATGCACCTGGGTCTGGCAGACGAATCCGTCTGCATCGGCCCGGCTTCTGCCGCGCACTCTTACCTGCACATCCCGGCAATCATCGCGGCCGCTGAAGTGACTGGCGCTACCGCCATTCACCCAGGCTACGGTTTCCTCGCGGAAAACGCCGACTTTGCCGAGCAGGTCGAGAACTCCGGTTTCGCTTTCATCGGCCCGAAAGCCGACACCATTCGCCTGATGGGCGACAAGGTATCGGCCAAGCACGCGATGATCGAAGCGGGCGTTCCAACCGTTCCAGGCTCCGACGGCCCACTGCCGGAAGACGAAGAAACGGCACTGCGCATCGGTCGTGAAGTCGGCTACCCGGTGATCATCAAAGCCGCTGGCGGCGGTGGTGGTCGCGGCATGCGCGTGGTGCACAAGGAAGAAGACCTGATCGCCTTCGCCAAGCTGACCCGCACCGAAGCTGGCGCGGCGTTCGGCAACCCGATGGTCTATCTGGAAAAATTCCTGACCAACCCGCGTCACGTCGAAGTACAGGTTCTGTCCGACGGCCAGGGTAACGCCATCCACCTGGGCGACCGCGACTGCTCGCTGCAGCGCCGTCACCAGAAGGTCCTCGAAGAAGCGCCGGCACCGGGCATCGACGAGCAGGCCCGCAAGGAAGTCCTCGCTCGCTGCGTCAAGGCGTGCGTCGACATCGGCTACCGTGGCGCCGGCACCTTCGAGTTCCTGTACGAGAACGGTCGTTTCTACTTCATCGAAATGAACACCCGTGTTCAGGTGGAGCACCCGGTTTCGGAAATGGTCACCGGTATCGACATCGTCAAGGAGATGCTCAGCATCGCCGCTGGCAACAAGCTGTCGTTCACTCAGGATGACGTGGTCATCCGCGGTCACTCGCTGGAATGCCGGATCAACGCTGAAGACCCGAAAACCTTCATGCCGAGCCCGGGCACGGTCAAGCATTTCCACGCACCAGGCGGCAACGGCGTTCGCGTCGATTCGCACCTGTACAGCGGTTATGCAGTTCCGCCGAACTACGACTCGCTGATCGGCAAGCTGATCACTTACGGCGCCACCCGCGACGAAGCCATGGCACGCATGCGCAATGCCCTGGACGAAATCGTGGTTGACGGGATCAAGACCAACATCCCGCTGCACCGTGACCTGACCCGCGACGAAGGCTTCTGCAAAGGGGGCGTGAACATTCACTACCTCGAGCACAAGCTGGCTGGCGAGAAGCACTAAGCGTCAGCCCGCCCATGACAAAGCCGCCTTCGGGCGGCTTTGTTGTTTCCGAAGGTTTCATCTGCTCACACATTACCCGCTCCCACAAAACCGTCGCGCTCGCGTAAACTTGCGCGCTTCTCGCAGGCCGCTAGGCTGCAATCAATCTTTTTCACAGGTGCCCGCCATGCCTTGGCTGCAAGTCCGTCTCGCCATCAGCCCAGAACAAGCCGAAACCTACGAAGACGCTTTCCTTGAAGTGGGCGCCGTTTCGGTGACCTTCATGGACGCCGAAGATCAGCCGATCTTCGAACCGGAACTCAATACCACCCCGCTGTGGGCGCACACCCACCTGCTGGCCCTGTTCGAGGGCGGCACCGAAGCGGCGCCGGTACTGGCCCATCTCGAGCTGCTGACCGGCAGCCCGCTGCCCGAGCATCACAGCGAAGTGATCGAAGACCAGGACTGGGAACGCAGCTGGATGGACGGTTTCCAGCCGATGCAATTCGGCCAGCGCCTGTGGATCGTGCCGAGCTGGCACGCCGCGCCGCAACCTGACGCAGTCAACCTGCTGCTGGATCCGGGCCTGGCGTTCGGCACTGGCACCCACCCGACCACGGCCCTGTGCCTGGAATGGCTGGACGGTCAGGACCTGAAAGACTGCAACGTGCTGGACTTCGGTTGCGGCTCGGGGATTCTGGCCATCGCCGCCCTGCTGCTCGGCGCCAAGGAAGCCGTCGGCACCGACATCGACGTGCAGGCGCTGGAAGCGTCCCGCGACAACGCCGGTCGCAACGGTATTGCCGACGAGCTGTTCCCGCTGTACCTGCCGGAGGATCTGCCGCAGGTCAAAGCTGACGTGCTGGTGGCCAATATTCTGGCCGGCCCGCTGGTTTCCCTGGCGCCGCAACTGTCCGGCCTGGTCAAGTCCGGCGGGCGTCTCGCACTGTCCGGGATCCTCGCCGAACAAGGTGAAGAAGTCGCCGCCGCCTACGCGCAGGACTTCGATCTCGACCCGATCGCCAATCGCGATGGCTGGGTGCGCATCACCGGCCGTCGGCGCTAGAATGACCGCCTGCTCAATCCGGATCGCCGCATGACCGACAGCTTCGTCACCCAGTGCCCGCATTGCCAAACCAGTTTCCGCGTCAGCCACACTCAATTGAGCGTGGCCCGCGGGGTGGTTCGTTGCGGCTCCTGCCTGCAAGTGTTCAACGCAGCCAAGCAGTTGCTCGAACAACGCGCAGGCAAGGAAGCAGTCACGCCGGTAGCGCCAGCCATCGTCGAACCGGCACCGGTCACCGAAGCACCGGTCGTCGCCAGACCACCCGAGCCAATCGAACCGCCTGAGCCGCGCACCATCAGCCAGAAGCAGTGGAGCGCCGCCGAGCTGGATCTGGACAGCCTGGATCTGGATCAGGAACTGGCCCGCCTCGAGCAGCGGGAAATCCAGCCGACCACCGAATTCGGCCGCCCGCGCGAAGAGTCTCTCAGCGCTCGACGCGACAGCCATGAGCCGGAAGACGAGCCGTGGTCGGACAGCCTGTTCAGCGAACCGGCGGACGAGCGGGTCAGTGAACCCGAGCATGAAACCGAAGCCGTCGATCCGGAACCGGTAAAACCGGAACGCACCGAACCGTCATTGTCGCTGGAACCAGTGGATCTCGATGACGAGCCGCCCATCCCGCAACTGCGCCTGCACGACCCGATCGATCATTCCGCGCGCCACGAACGCCTGTCGGCCAGTGACGAGACGGACGACGACCTGACACCGGTCGAGCCGCCGCGTAAAAAGCGCGAACGCAGCGAGCCCGGCGTACGTGCCGAAGTGCTGCAGGACCTGACCGACGACCCGCTGCAACTGGACTGGCAGAAACGCCGTTCGCCCTGGGGCCGACGCCTGCTCTGGCTGTTGTTGATCCTTTTGGCCGCTGGCGCTCTCGCCGGTCAGTACATCGCCTATCATTTCGATGAGCTGGCCCGCCAGGATCAATACCGCCCGTGGTTCCAGCAACTCTGCCCGCAGATCGGCTGCACGGTGCCGTCCAAGGTCGATATCGCCAAGATCAAGAGCAGCAACCTGGTAGTGCGCAGCCATCCGGAGTTCAGCGGAGCGCTGGTGGTGGACGCGATCATCTATAACCGCGCGCCCTTCTCGCAACCGTTTCCGCTGCTGGAGTTGCGCTTCGCCGACCTCAACGGCCACCTGATCGCCAGCCGTCGCTTCAAACCCGGCGAATACCTCAACGGCGACCTTGAAGGCATGGCGGAGATGCCGCCGCAGACGCCGATCCACATCGCCCTCGACATCCTCGACCCGGGGCCGAAAGCGGTGAACTACAGCCTGAGTTTCCACTCGCCCGAGTGAAACGCTTCACCGCTCCGGGTTTGACGGCAGTTTTCTGACTGGGCATCGACCGACCAAACCGGCGGTAATAACAGAATAACTGTTCAGATTTTGTTCAATTCAGCCTTTATCCAGTCATCGAGAGCGGGTATCATGCCAACCCTTTTTCGAACTCTCATGATCCGGCCCCACTTCAGGGAAGTCCTATGTCGGCGGTACGCATCGGCCCATATACATTGCAGAACGGCTTGATCCTCGCCCCCATGGCGGGTGTCACCGACCAGCCCTTTCGTCAGTTGTGCAAGCGATTGGGCGCAGGGCTTGTAGTCTCGGAAATGGTCACCAGTGACATGAGCCTGTGGAATACCCGCAAGTCGCGCATGCGCATGATCCACGAAGGCGATCCCGAGCCACGCTCGGTACAGATTGCCGGTGGCGACGCGCAGATGCTGGCGGATGCGGCCCGGGCCAACGTCGAACTGGGTGCACAGATTATCGATATCAACATGGGTTGCCCGGCAAAAAAAGTCTGCAACAAGGCTGCCGGCTCCGCGTTGTTGAAGGATGAAGCACTGGTTACCGAGATCCTGCACGCCGTGGTGGCTGCGGTTGATGTGCCGGTGACCCTGAAGATCCGCACCGGATGGGATCGCGACAACAAGAACGGCCTGACCGTGGCGAAGATCGCCGAGCAGGCCGGGATCACGGCGCTGGCGGTGCATGGCCGCACCCGCGCCGACCTGTACACCGGCGAAGCCGAGTACGACACCATTGCCGCGATCAAGCAGGCGGTGTCGATTCCGGTCTTTGCCAACGGCGACATCGTATCGCCAGAAAAGGCCCGCTACGTGCTCGACGCGACCGGTGCCGATGGCCTGTTGATCGGCCGGGCCGCCCAGGGGCGGCCATGGATTTTTCGTGAGATCGAACACTTCCTGCGTACCGGCGAAAAACTGCCGGCGCCGGAGCTGATCGAGGTGGAACGCATTCTGCTTGAGCATCTGGCTGCCCTCCACGCCTTTTATGGGGACGTGATGGGTGTACGCATTGCCCGAAAGCATGTGGGCTGGTATCTCGCAACCTTGCCGGGCGCCAAGGAGTTTCGCGCCCGTTTCAATCGTTTGGATGGTACGGAAACACAATGCGCCAACGTTCGGGAGTTCTTCGCCGAACGTTACAAGAGCCTGACAGGGGACGGAGAAGGGGTGGCCGCATGACGATGATGACCGAGACTTTAGTGAGTGGAACAACACCCGTGAGCGACAACGTGAATTTGAAACAGCACCTCAATACACCGAGCGAAGAAGGCCAGACCCTTCGCGGGAGTGTCGAGAAGGCGCTGCACAATTATTTCGCCCACCTTGAGGGCGCAGCCGTCACGGACGTGTACAACCTGGTGCTCTCCGAAGTCGAGGCTCCCCTGCTCGAAAGCGTGATGAACTACGTCAAGGGCAACCAGACCAAGGCCAGCGAGCTGCTCGGACTCAACCGCGGCACGCTGCGCAAGAAACTCAAGCAATACGATCTGCTGTAAGCATTCAATCAAACCAGAAAGGCGCCCGCGTAAAACCGGTCGCCTTTTTTGCTGACTTCCCTTGCTTTTGATGGAAATTGAGATGACCGACCAGACTACCCGCCTGCCGATCCGCCGCGCCTTGATCAGTGTTTCCGACAAGACCGGGATCCTCGAATTCGCCAGGGAGCTGGAAGCCCTGGGCGTGGAAATCCTTTCCACCGGCGGGACCTTCAAACTGCTGCAGGACAACGGCGTGGCCGCAGTGGAAGTCGCGGATTACACCGGTTTCGCAGAGATGATGGACGGGCGGGTGAAAACCCTGCACCCGAAAATCCACGGCGGGATCCTCGGTCGTCGCGGTATCGATGACGCGATCATGAACGAGCACGGCATCAAGCCGATCGATCTGGTAGCCGTCAACCTGTACCCGTTCGAAGCCACCATCAGCAAGCCAGGCTGCGACCTGCCGACCGCCATCGAAAACATCGACATCGGCGGCCCGACCATGGTCCGTTCGGCCGCGAAAAACCATAAAGACGTGGCCATCGTGGTGAATGCCAGCGATTACGCCAACGTCCTGGAAAACCTCAAGGCCGGCGGCCTGACCTATGCTCAGCGTTTCGACCTGATGCTCAAGGCGTTCGAGCACACCGCCGCCTACGACGGCATGATCGCCAACTACATGGGCACCGTGAACCAGGCTGCCGAGACCCTGAGCACCGAAGGTCGCAGCGAATTCCCGCGCACCTTCAACAGCCAGTTCATCAAGGCCCAGGAAATGCGCTACGGCGAGAACCCGCACCAGAGCGCGGCGTTCTACGTGGAAGCCAAACCGGCCGAAGTCGGTATCGCTACCGCCACCCAGCTGCAAGGCAAAGAGCTGTCGTACAACAACGTGGCCGACACCGACGCCGCGCTGGAATGCGTGAAGAGCTTCGTCAAACCAGCCTGCGTGATCGTCAAGCACGCCAACCCGTGCGGCGTGGCCGTGAGCCCGGACGCCGAAGGCGGCATCCGTCAGGCCTACGAACTGGCCTACGCCACCGACACCGAGTCGGCGTTCGGCGGCATCATCGCCTTCAACCGTGAACTGGATGCCGAGACCGCCAAGGCGATCGTCGAGCGTCAGTTCGTTGAAGTGATCATCGCCCCGAGCGTCAGCGAAGAAGCTCGTGCCATCGTTGCTGCCAAGGCCAATGTGCGCCTGCTGGCCTGCGGCGACTGGTCGGCTGACCGCGCTGCTGCCTGGGACTACAAGCGCGTCAACGGTGGCCTGCTGGTTCAGAGCCGTGACATCGGCATGATCGGCGCCGACGACCTGAAAGTGGTGACCAAGCGCGCCCCGACCGAACAGGAAATCCACGACCTGATCTTCGCCTGGAAAGTGGCCAAGTACGTTAAATCCAACGCCATCGTCTACGCCAAGAACCGTCAGACCATCGGTGTCGGCGCCGGCCAGATGAGCCGCGTGAACTCGGCACGTATTGCCGCGATCAAGGCTGAACACGCCGGTCTGCAAGTCGCAGGTTCCGTGATGGCATCCGATGCGTTCTTCCCGTTCCGCGACGGCCTGGACAATGCGGCCAAGGTCGGTATCACAGCGGTGATCCAGCCAGGCGGTTCGATGCGCGATGCTGAAGTGATTGCTGCTGCTGACGAAGCCGGTATCGCGATGGTGTTCACTGGCATGCGTCATTTCCGCCACTGATTTTCCTGCTTGATCGTGCCCACGCTCTGCGTGGGTATGCAGCCCCTACAGAATTAGCGTCATCCGAGGTTTTTGAAATGAATGTTTTGATCATTGGCAGCGGTGGCCGCGAACACGCCCTGGCCTGGAAAGTGGCTCAGGATCCGCGTGTGCAGAAGGTATTCGTCGCACCGGGCAACGCCGGCACCGCGATTGAAGCCAAGTGCGAAAACGTCGCCATCGACGTACTGGCCCTCGAGCAACTGGCCGACTTCGCCGAGAAGAACGTTTCGCTGACCATCGTCGGTCCGGAAGTGCCGCTGGTTGCCGGCGTCGTCGACCTGTTCCGCTCCCGTGGCCTGGACTGCTTCGGTCCGACCGCCGGTGCCGCGCAGCTGGAAGGCTCGAAAGCCTTCACCAAGGATTTCCTGGCTCGCCACAAGATCCCGACTGCCGACTACCAGAACTTCACCGAGATCGAGCCTGCCCTGGCTTACCTGCGTGAAAAAGGCGCGCCGATCGTGATCAAGGCCGACGGCCTGGCCGCCGGTAAAGGCGTGATCGTCGCCATGACCCTGGCCGAAGCCGAAGACGCCGTGCGCGACATGCTCGCCGGCAACGCCTTCGGCGACGCTGGTTCGCGCGTCGTGATCGAAGAGTTCCTCGACGGCGAAGAAGCCAGCTTCATCGTCATGGTCGACGGCAAGAACGTCCTGCCGATGGCCACCAGCCAGGACCACAAACGCGTCGGCGACGGCGACAGCGGCCCGAACACCGGCGGCATGGGGGCTTACTCCCCTGCCCCGGTGGTCACCGCCGACGTGCACCAGCGCGTGATGGATCTGGTGATCTGGCCGACCGTGCGCGGTATGGCCGAGGAAGGCAACGTCTACACCGGTTTCCTGTACGCCGGTCTGATGATCGACAAGGCCGGCAATCCGAAGGTCATCGAGTTCAACTGCCGTTTCGGCGATCCGGAAACCCAACCGGTAATGCTGCGTCTGCAGTCGAGCCTGGTGTTGCTGGTCGAAGCGGCATTGGCCCAGGCCCTGGATAAAGTCGAAGCGCAGTGGGATCCACGTCCGAGCGTCGGCATCGTGCTGGCCGCTGGCGGTTACCCGGGCGACTACGCCAAGGGCGCGACGATCAACGGTCTGGACGCGGCAGCGAGCCTGGAAGGCAAGGTCTTCCACGCCGGCACCGCGCTCAAGGACGGCAACGTCGTGACGGCCGGTGGTCGGGTGCTGTGCGCTACTGCCATGGGCGCCAGCGTGGGTGCTGCCCAGGAGCAGGCCTACAAACTGGCCAAGGCCATCGACTGGGAAGGCTGCTTCTACCGCACCGACATTGGCTACCGCGCCATTGCTCGTGAACGCGGCGAAACCCGGTAATAAGCTACGCTGTGTTTCCGGCAAGGGCCCTTGGTCCTTGCCGGACTGTTCCGACGCTGCGCATCGTTATATTCTGGCATCAACCTACGAAGGGATTTCGCCGTGCGCTGGCTCAGGATTGCCATAGGCTTCACCGTCACACTGTTGACCTTGCTCTGCATGCTTCCGGCCCAGGCCGCGCAAGGCAGTGGCTGGTCGGTATTGCTCGACGATCAGGGCAACCTCCAGCTGAGCGACATCCGCTCCACCCGCTACACCAATCAATTCAGCCCTATCGAGCTTGACCGCCTCACCGCGGCCGAACCCGATGGCGCGTTATGGCTGCGCTTCAGACTGGCGCCCGGCAAGCACGAACAAGTGCTGCGCATCTTCGCTCCCGACCTGTCACACCTCAATCTGTACGTGCTCGATGGCGACAGACTGATCGAGCAACGGGAAACCGGCACCGTCCAGGCCCAGGCCGAGCGCCCCCTGCCGAGCAGCGACTTTCTGCTGCCGCTGCCGCAAAGCGACAAGTCCCTCGACATCTACCTGCGAATGGTCTCCGACCACCAGTTACGTCCGTACATCACCCTGCAATCGGCCGTGATGGGCGCGGCTAATCATAACCAGACGCTGATCTACGGCTTGCTGTTCGGCTGCCTGGCGATGCTGATCCTGCACAACCTGATCCGCTACGCCTACACCCGCTCGCGCAGCAGCCTGTGGCTGGCAGTCTGTGAAGCGCTGCTGAGCCTGAGCCTGTTGCTGCTGCTCAACCTCGCCGGTCCTTGGCTGCCGAACTGGCACGCGATCCAGACCCCCGGCGCCTATCTGGCCCTGTTGCTGACCGCGCCGGCCGGCCTGATGTTCGCCTACCGCTTCTTCGCCCCGCTCGGCCCGCACCCGCTGAACAAGCTGCTGCTGGGCGACATCCTGTTCATCGTGATCTGCAGCCTGTTGCTGTTGTTCGTCAACACCCTGCCGCTGAACATCATCACCTACGCACTGGTGGCCCTGGCCGGGCTGAGCATGTTGCTGGTGGCGTTCTATCACTGGCAGAAAGGCTACCGCCCTGCCCGACTGTTCGTCGCCGCGATGGTGGTGTTCAACATCGGCACGCTGATCATCCTTCCGGCCTTGCTGGGGCTGACCCTGGTGGCGCCGCAGGGTTTGATCATGACCCTGATGGGCTTCATCTGCATCAGTGGCCTGTTGATGAGCATCGCCCTCGGCGAGCGCCAGCGCAGCATCACCGAAAGCCGCTTCAGCATCAGCCGCGACCTCGCCGCGAGCAACGCCGAGATCAATGCCAAGGCCGAATTCCTCGCCAAGATCAGCCACGAGATCCGCACGCCGATGAACGGTGTGCTGGGCATGACCGAATTGCTGCTCGGCACGCCGCTGTCGGTCAAGCAACGCGACTACGTGCAGACCATCCACAGCGCCGGCAACGAACTGCTGACCCTGATCAACGAGATCCTCGACATCTCCCGCCTCGAATCCGGGCAGATCGAGCTGGACGACGTGCAGTTCGACCTCAACGCCCTGATCGACGATTGCCTGAGCATCTACCGCGCCAAGGCGGAACAGCAGAACGTCGAACTCATCAGCTTCATCCAGCCGCAAGTGCCACGGGTCATCAGCGGTGACCCGACGCGTCTGCGCCAGACGCTGCTGAGCCTGCTGGAAAACGCCCTGAAGAAAACCGAAGAAGGCGAAGTGCTGGTGGTGGTTGCCCTCGATGAGCGCAGCACCAAACCGCGCCTGCGCATTGCCGTGCAGGACAGCGGCCAACCGATGGATCAGGAAGAACGCGACGCCCTGATGCACGCCGAATTGCACAGCAAGCACTTCCTGTCGGCCAACCGGCTGGGCGGCAATCTCGGGCTGGTAATCGCACGGCAACTGATTCGCCTGATGCAGGGCGAGTTCGGCATCAAGAGCGGCGCCAGCCAGGGCAGTACGCTGTGGCTGACCCTGCCGCTGGATCCCGATCGCCTGGAGCATCCGACCTCCGATCTCGACAGTCCGCTGCAAGGCGCGCGGGTACTGGTGGTCGACGACAACGACACCTGCCGCAAAGTGCTGGTGCAACAGTGCAGCGCCTGGGGCCTGAACGTCAGCGCGGTACCGTCGGGCAAGGAAGCGCTGGCCCTGTTGCGTACCAAGGCGCATTTGCGTGATTACTTCGACGTGGTCCTGCTGGACCAGAACATGCCCGGCATGACCGGCATGCAACTGGCGGCCAAGATCAAGGAAGACCCGAGCCTGAACCACGACATCCTGCTGATCATGCTCACCGGCATCAGCAATGCGCCGAGCAAGATCATCGCGCGCAACTCGGGGATCAAACGCATCCTGGCCAAACCGGTGGCCGGTTACACGCTCAAGACCACGCTGGCCGACGAACTGAACCAACGCAATCGTGGCCAGGCCGTGTTCCAGCCACAACCGACCGGCCCGGCCACGGCCGTCAAGGTCCCGAGCGATTTCCGCATCCTCGTCGCCGAAGACAACACGATCTCCACCAAAGTGATCCGCGGCATGCTCGGCAAGCTCAATCTGCAACCGGACACCGCCAGCAATGGCGAAGAAGCCTTGCAGGCCATGAAAGCCCAGCGCTACGACCTGGTGTTGATGGACTGCGAAATGCCGATCCTCGATGGTTTCTCCGCCACCCAGCAACTGCGGGCCTGGGAAGTCGGCAATCAGCGCATCCGTACACCGATCGTCGCACTGACCGCGCACATCCTCGCCGAACACAAGGAGCGTGCGCGCCAGGCCGGCATGGACGGGCACATGGCCAAACCGGTGGAGCTTTCGCAATTGCGTGAACTGATCGAGCACTGGGTGGCCCAGCGTGATCAGCAAAACCGCAGCACCGCACGTACGTCTTGATCAGCGTTGGACGCCAGCCTCTACCTCTGGCTTCCCGGGCATTTGCCGGATCAGCTCAGCGAACGGTTCCAGGCGCTTTTCCAGCACGCCTCGGATCGGCTCCTGCAGTACGGCAGACATATCCGCCTGGAAAAACTTTTGTTCGACGACACCCTGCACATCGGCCGATGTGAAGACCCTGGAAAACGGATTGACTGTACCGCCCTCTGAAGACTTCAGGGTGATATACACCGCGTTCAGACGAGGACCCGGTTGCGCAACGACGACCAGAAAACGAAGCAGGTCAACCGGCCCGGCCTCGTCCTCCGGTGCCAGTACAGGTAGCTGGATCCTCTCCCGAAGAAACACGATCAGCGGATCTGCCGCCGGCAACCCGGCAATGTCTTGCAGTACCGGCAGCCATTCACGGGCATCGACATCATCGAGCGACTTCTCCAGCAGCAGGGTCATCCAGTCCATGGCCGTCGCCGTGGCGTCCACCGGCGGGGCGAAGATGTCCCATGCCACTTTCCGTTGCAACCAACTGTCTTTCAAAACTTGCTGCCAGATCGAATACCATTCGACCTGGCTGGATTGAAGCCATTTCCGGGTGGCTGCCAATTGTGCAAACAAGACGGAGTGCTGAACATCTTGCTGTTCCTGGGCGGACATTCCTGACGGTAGCAAAACCAATGCTCCTGCATTGGCATAAACCGAGTATTGCATGTTCATCCATACCTCCAGCACAGGTGATAGATGACGGCGTATCGCACCGCCATCTATTTTCATTAAATCAGATTTCCCACTCGCTGATTTGCCTGACCGCACGATCACCCAACTTTCCAGCAATAATGGCGCGAGTCTTTTCAATAATGGACGGCACCATGGTCATATGCGATTCGCCGCGATACAGATCCACGGAGCTGCTATCCCAATTAACGAACAGCACTTTGGTCTGATTGGTTCGATTGATATAACGAACAGCACCCAAGGTCAAAATAACTTCCTGGCCAGCGGTTTCAAGGCAAGAACCCACGGCAAAACCCCCGGTGCCTTTTTCCTTAATGTTCTGGTCGAATACTTTCAACGGTTTATCCGAGTTCTGCAGCGAGGCCATCGCATCGGCAGCCACTTTCAGCAACAGTGCCGAAGTCGGCCCCGGAACCGCTGCCGCAGCGACTGCCGAGCTCAGGATCGTCAGGGCCAACTGGTCCATCGTGAAGCTTTTACCGGAGGCGGTGGTCGAGTCGTAATAACGCTTCAACACGATCCAGCCAGCGTCCTGCATGACCTGGAGGAAGATTTGATACCACTCCTTACCCTGATTATCGGCGGGGTACTTCTTGTTCGCCGCCAGCGATGCGAACAGATAAGTATTGAGTACATCGGCACGATTCTGATCGGACATGCCCGAAACAAAAGAAAGAATCGCATCCCCCACAATCGAAGCCCGGCTCGGTTCTTCAATATTGAAAGCCATCACGCCGGAAGCACTGCGCGAATTGATAATGATCTTTTCAGGCGTTACATCATAAGTACTCAGACGCTCCAGGCGATCGGCGAGAGTAACAACAGTATTTTTTTCCATGAGTAATTTCCTTAGTTTGTTTTTTTTCAACGAACCCTTCCTGAGTTCGCAAAACAAAACTACACAGCGAAAAACCAACTAACAAGCCAACAACCATTACCAATAGATAACAACAAACAGTCACAACAATACTTGCACGAAAACAACAAACAGCAACTTCACCACTACCAATCGATCACCCACAGCGATCTTGCCGACAGACCGTGCGGCGCCTGATAGACTCCGTTCAACTTTCGTCGGCGCGAGTTTCAATCATGCTCCATGTGTTGTT
The DNA here is from genome assembly GCF_014863605.1 of Pseudomonas allokribbensis. Lineage (NCBI taxonomy): Bacteria > Pseudomonadati > Pseudomonadota > Gammaproteobacteria > Pseudomonadales > Pseudomonadaceae > Pseudomonas > Pseudomonas allokribbensis. The sequence continues at coordinate 728,531 of NZ_CP062252.1, read as the reverse complement.
CAGCGTTTACCTGAAGATGCTGGTGCTCTACAGCCCGTTCTTCGTGTTGTCCTGCTTCATCAGCCTGACCCGGGGGTATTCGCGCAAGGAACAACGGCGCCTGGCCTGGAAAGTAGCGATCGCCACCCTGGTGTCGAGCGTGTTGCTGTATCTGTTCGGACGGGTGATCTTCGACGTGTTCGGCATCACCGTGGATGCGTTCCGCATCGGTGCCGGCAGCGTGCTGTTCATCTCGGCGCTGGGCATGGCGCAGGGCAAGTCGGCGGTGCAGACCGACAACGTGCAGCAGGATGTAACGATTGTTCCGCTGACCATTCCACTGACCGTCGGCCCCGGCACCATCGGTGCATTGCTGGTGATGGGCGTCAGCCAGCCGCACTGGGATGACAAGCTGATCGCGATCATGAGTATCGCCCTCGCCAGTTTCACGGTTGGAGTGGTGCTTTACCTGTCGAACCGCATCGAGCGGATTCTCGGCGACCAGGGCCTGCAGATCGTCAGCCGCCTGATGGGGTTGTTCGTATGTGCGCTGGCGGCGCAGATCATCTTCACCGGAGTCAAAGGCTACCTGGTGCCTTGAACCCTGTAACGAAAAGACCGCCGACAGTATCGTCGGCGGTCTTTTCGTCAGTACCCGTAAGCCCTCAACCGGCAGACTCGACAGTTTTCTCCGCGCCAGCCTGATCGATCAAGGCTTTCAACGTCATGCTTTCGGTTTCATTCTTGCGCGCCTTCAGCCAGCGCACCAGGGTCGACACCTGGCACGGACGCAGACCCTTGACCTCAAGCATGGCATCGCCACGCAGCGATGGATCATGCGCATCCGCATTGCGCACCAGCACACAGTGCTCACTGTCGGGATCGATCAGCACCAGATGCTCCTCGACCATCCCCACTTCGAGCTTGTGCGGATCTGTCATGGTCAGGATCAAGCGACTCATGACCAGCGGAAAACCCACCAGCGGATAACGGCAATCCACCACCAGCGAATCGAGCTTGCGCATGAGCGCCTCGGTCACATGCCATTTCATCGAACCGCGTCCCACCCGCAGAACCAGTGTGCGCACATCGTCCGGCACCAGCGGCAGCAGATCGTAGGCATCCACCCGCCCTTCAAGCACCAGTACCTCCCCCGTGCGCTGGACATAATCCAGCGGCTTGATCTGACGCAAGCTCGGGTAGCCCTGAACGACCCGCTCCTGCGGCTTATGTAGCAGGACATCGGTATTTCGCCGGGTTCCGAGCAGCTCGAAATCCTCCGGTAAATCGGCAGCGGGGATCTGGATCAGCCGTGCGCTGTCGGCGATGTACCACTGAACACTGGCGTCCTGCGCAGCGATCGAAATGAACGGACGATGCGCCTCGTTCGCCAGCAAGGCCTGCAAGTTGCCGATCAGATTGTCGCCATGGGCCGCCAGCCAATCATGCTGCACGCCGATGATCAACGGGGGGACCTGATGTTCCAGTTGCAGCACCACCCCCTCCCGCGTCGTGCCCACAAGACCGGCACCGTCGATCCGCACATCGGCAAAACGCCAGGCAGTCCACTGTCGTTCGGGTTTGGGCAGCAAGGAGGCTTGTAACAATTGCGTACCTTTTCCGAAGGCCTGGTCGAGTTGTCCACTATCGATAAAGGTCTGGCGCCAGACTTCGCCGCTTTCGGGTTCGAACAGCCATGCCGATTGATTGTCCGGCGTCATGCCGAGCAGTCGGAGCTGCGTCTGTTGCGCCTCACACAGCAGCAGGCGGCCACCCACGTACCAGGCGTGCAAGCGTGCATCGCCCGCGGCGTTGGCAATGCCGACAATCGCGAACTGTTCAGCGGTGTATTGCCGGGCCACCACTTCGAGCGCCAGCCACCATTGCCCTCGTCCCTTGAGCCACGGTTCGGCCAGACCCGCAAAACGCACTTCGCCGTCGGTACCGATCTCGAACGACAACCCGTCCTCGGTCCGCGCCTGATAACCCTTGTGCTCAGCAGTCACCTGCTTCAGGCCCTCAGGTTGCACCCAGCGGTGCGACCATTGGCCCTTCCCTTCCTCCGCTGTGCGCTGCACCCGGCACAGGTTCTGAAGCGGGCGGTCGTAGATGACAAACACGTCGACGTCATCAGCCAGCGTCAGCAGCATCAACTCGTTCAGGTTCTGGACCGAGTCGGGCCAGCCGCGTGCATGACGACGACGCGGTACCGGCCGCACGATCAGATTGTCACGGGTACGAATCCAGGCCATGTCCCGGGCATTCTCTTCGACCTTCCAGCAGATCGAAACGTAAGGCGCGAACTGCCAGTCGACCGTGGCATAACCCTTGTCAACGTGGACCGGTTTGGGCACCACCCACTCGCCCAGTATCGGCGTCCAGGCGGCCAAGGGAGTGCTGTCATCGAGCAACGTTTCGAAGGTCGGCTCATGTCCGCGGGTAACCGAACTCAGCCACAGCAAGCCTTCGTGAATCAGGTAATTGAGGCGCTCAAGCGTGCCGTCTTCACGGGCATACTCCTGCACCACATGCACGACACCCTGCCCATCGGCTTCGACGCTGCGAATTGTGCCAACACCCTTGAACCGCAACATCAAACGATAACGATGACTGAGCAGCCCCGTGCCGGCATCGACCTGACACACATCGAATCCGTCCGGATCATGGAAAAACGCCGAGCCGCCGACCACCAGCGACAACAGCCCCTTATCATCGAACACCTCGTCGTTGCGAATGTAGAGGATCCGGTCTTCCGCAGCGTCGTACCAGCCATTGGTGTAGCGTGGAACCTTGATGTTTTCGAACGGAATCAGATAGTCGTGGATCGGCGTATAACGCAGCGCCAATCGATGTGCCCGCGCAAGATCTTGTAGATGATCCTGCAGGATCTGCCCGTCCAGCCCTTTGGACGCCTGTTCTTGCAGCAGCTCCAGCTCATTGCGTTTGGCGCCGGCGACCCTGAAGATCCGGCCATTTTCGATCAGCAGGGAGATTTCCGGCGCAATGGCCGCCGTCACCTTGAACTGGCAGCCCCTGACACTGAACTGCTCGTCCTTGCCGAACGTAATGTCCTTCTCGCCGGCCCAGGGGGCGACGATGATCCAGCGATTCTGTTGAATGCCCACTGACACCAGCTCAAGGTTTACACCGGGGTTGAGCACCAATGTGCAGGTGCCGCCGCCCCCCTGAATCCGATAGCTGATTTGCTCGTGCCAAGGCTTGGGAATTACCGGCACAACCAGTTTGCGCGCCTGCCCATCGAGTGTGACGCTGATCTCGGTTGGCCGGTAATCGGGGTACAGCCGATGGACGATGTAGTGGCTGGGAAACGAGTAGAACGAAAACAGGAACAGCCACTGACCGTCTGCTTTTTTCTTCTCCAGACGCCGCGCGATGTCGAAGCCCTTATCGTGGCGTTGCGATGCAAACGGCAGGATCTGGTACTCGTAGCGGTAGCAGGTAAGCGGCGTGCATGGCAGGACAATGGTTTGCTCGGCCGGTGGCGAGAACTTCATCTCGGCGGGGTAACCCAGCTCCTTGCTCAGGTTGATGGCGCGTGAGTAGTCGACCTCGAATTCCGGTACGCCGAAATGATCGTGCAGCGGGTACAGGCGAGTGCTATCGAGCAACAGTTTGCCGCTGCTCAGATCCAGACCGTTGATAATCAGCGACGGACGCGGCAACCAGGTACCTTGCTCGCCGTTATAGCGATACCCGGCACTGTGATGCGCCTGCTCCAGTTCCGCGAAAAACAGCCCGACCGCTTTCGCTTCTTCTGCGATGGTTGCGAAGTTCTGCGCCAACGCAGCCACGCCGACCGCCAGGCCCCCCAGAATTACCCCGGCGCCGCCCAGCACCGCAGCCGCCGTACCCGCGCCGGCGAGCGCTGTTCCAAGTCCCGCCCCCGTCAGGGCCAGACTGCTGGCGTCGAATGTCAGTTGAGTGGCGTAGGTCGCGATTTCGACATCGTTACGGGCATTCGCCAACTGATAGATATCGAAGCCAACATTGGCCAGACCCAGCACGGCACCGACGCCCTCGTTGGCGACATGTCCGGCCACTGCGCCGAGGGTTCTGCCGGTCAATGGCTCAAGTACTTCGCCGACCACCTTCGCACTGGTGCGGGCAATCAGTTTTTCATCGCGCAACGCGGCTTGCACCAGACTGATCAGCCCTGCCACATCGACCACATTGCCATGCACCAGTTGTGCGTAGTTGACGTAGGCATGCCACTGCACCGCAGTGGTCAATGTGCGCTCGTCGCCTTCACGCCCGCGCAACGCATTCATCAGTGCCTGCACCGCAAACCCGGCATTGAGCGTGTGCACCGCTGCCGCCTCGGTCGGATCCACCACCGCGCCGGTCGCACGTTTGCGCCCCAGGGTCGAGAACAGGTCAGTCAGGTAGCTCCTGATTCGCAACAGGCGATCATCTCGGCTGGTGACCATGGCCACCGACTCGCCACTCTGCGGATCGATCATGTTCACCCGATAGCCGCCCTCGGGCGTCACCTCCAGCGAATCGAACAATGGCACCAATGGAGTGACCGAATCATGGCCCTCCTGCAAGCGCGAAGTTGCCTCAGCGATCTGCTCCGCCCACCAGTGATTGTCTGAAGACAGCAGCGCACTGCCCAGGCGCGAATTCGCCATCAGCGACTGGCCGTGAGCACTGTTCACCCTCTGGCGAATGGGCCTGAACGGTTTGTCCGGCAGTGGGTCATCCTTGAGCAACTGAGCCACCTTGAAGCCGCTCGACAGCTCCAGACCGGCAACCTGCTCCCCCTGGACATCGATCAGATCGAACAGCGGCCTGCCAGCCTTGCCATACACGGCGTAGTGTTGAGCCATGTCCGTGTCCTTGAAAAATTGCTTCAGGGCCATTTTGAAGGTCGCGGGACTGTCGAATTCGAACAGGCCGAAGTTCGGATCATAAAAGTGGTAAGCGTCTGTCGCCCCACTCACTGTCCGGGCCACCAGCATCGAGTGGTTGTCCGAGTTGAGCATCAGGGTTCGGGGGCCGGCGGACGCCTCGAGGGTCGCGACCACCGTGTCCAGATCGACCCGCCCCAACGCCGTGCCGACCTCTGCGGCATTCATGCCACGCATTGCCTCCAGTGCCCCCAGAAACGCCGTCGAGTCCGATTGCCCCGGTTCAAGTACCGTCAGGAAAAACCGCTCGCGCAATTGTCGGGTCGCTACCTCGCCCTGCGTGAGGGCGGCACTCATCGCCAACACCAGCGGAAAGCAACGTCCGCCAGCCGTGTCACCTGTTCCATGCATCAAAAGATCTTGAGGCACCAGTTTGGCGGTTCCGGCCTCGAACTGGTTCAGCACTTGCTCCACCCGTTCCTGAACCTTTTCACGGTGTTCCCGCGTCGCGACTCGCTGGATCTGCGCCACCTGACGCCCCCAGTCAAACAGCGTCACGGCGTTGGCCAGCGCGTTTTTCTTCAGGCTCAGTGCGCTGGCCGAGTTCGCCGGCAAGCCATCCGCGACACTCGCCATCCCTGCCAGAAACGCGGGCGCCCGACGCTGATAGAGATGCTGCTCGATCACTGCGTAACGCCCGGACGTCCCCCGCTCGCTGACGCTGTTGATCAGATTGTCCAGCGCACCGCTCAGGGCGGAAAAGCTCTGACTGTCCAGTGACTCGATGCCCACCAACGCCCCAAGCGTCAAACGCTGCAACGGGTTGAGCTGCGCAAGTTGCCAGGAGCCGGCGCCCAGACCGATCAACAGTTCATCCAGCGCGAGATTCTGGGCGATCGGACTTTTCGGGAATGCCGGTGGCCGCAGGCGAGTGTCCTGATTGCGGATGGCCTGACGATCATCGAAGCTCAGCGGCAACCTTTCAGCGAACACAACCTTGCCATCGTGGCCGCTCATCATCGCCTTGGTAAACGTCTCACCGAGGCGCTCGGCCATGCGCTGCAACAACTCGGTATTCAGGACATGGCGTCCTTCGACCCGTGGCCAGCCGAGTTCGAACTCAACGGTCGTCTGCTTCAGCAACTCCTCGATGTTCCCGGCGTAGCGGGTCTTGTATTGGCCATCGCGCCAGCGTTGCTGCTCAGTCTCGAGCCACTTCTGAGTATCGGTTTCGTTTTCTTTCCAGGAGTGATCCAGCTCCTCTTCAGTGAGCTGATTAACCGTCTGCAGAGATTCGATGGCCATTTCCCGCCGTGACGCTCGCGCGCCCTCGGGTGTTAAAAATGCCTTTTCGAAATCGCCGGTGCCATCCTTGATCGCGACCGGTCCGGTCAAATAGATCGTCCCCTCATTTTTTGGTCGGATACCTTCGTTGTGGTATCCGGCTGCGGCATTCGCCAGATAAGACGCAAAGATGGCTTCCATTCCGGGCAAGTCAAACAAAGGCCCGTAAGACTTTTCCAGCACTTCACCAGCCAGTGTATCCATGGCTTCATGCTCTTGAAGACTGATACCTCTATCAGTCGCCAACCGTGCAGTGTCATCGATCAGCTCATAGTTGAACCTGAAGCGCTGAAGCACGGACTCAAGTACCGACGAGCCGGCATGAGCCATCATGTAGGCATTGCTGATCGTGTTTCCCTTTGCCACCGCGCGCAAAGCGTAGGGACGGACAAGCAGATCCTGCGGAGGCTGAAACACCTGGGTCAAAGGCGGCCGGCTTTTGGCAAACGCTTGCAGTACCGCGCGATGCTCTTCGGGTATTTGCAACAGTTTGTCTCTGTATCGCCCCCGCAACGCTTGTCGACCTGGCATCCAGTCAGGGTTCTGATCCAGCATCAACTGCAAAACGCCGAGTCGCGCATCCTCACCAAAGTCGCTGATATCGACACCTGCGATTACCTTCAGCATCGGCGGCAAGTTATCCACATCGCTGTAACTGCCACCTTCGAAGTGCAAGACCTCTGCTCTTACGATATCCGACGCAGCCGCCAGGTTGCCCCGCATACGCATTTCCCGCTGGTAAATATCCCGCAACTTCAAAGGTATTTCCGACCCCGCCAGATCGCGCACTCGAATGTCACCTCCGACCAGCGCATCGATACTTTCACGGTTCTTCGCTTTCAACTTCCTTAAATCCTGAACGTTCTGCCCATAAGCACGGCTCAACAACTGCAACCTTGCTTCATCGGCGGATTCGCCTCTCGCAACCGCCGCATCAATGTGTTCGCTCATCTGTTGCTTCAAAGCGATAGCGCGGGCGACATACATCTCGCCCAAAACCTTATCGGAGATGCTGTCGACGCCTCCCCGCTCCATAGCGTCCGCCTTGGCCGCCTCGACCATCAAGCGATTGGCCTGCCAGGCCAGCAACCCATCACTGTCATACCAGACGTTTATCTGGTAACCCTGACCGGCCAGCACCTGTTTCCAGACATTGATGTAATCACGCTGGATCTCGCCGATCCCGCCACCAAGCCAGACGAAATGCAGTATCTTCGGAACTTGCGTCGCCGGTATTTTCATCAGTTCGATGCCGTATTGCAGCCGTGCTTCGAAATTGCCCACTCGTCCAAGGATTTGCGTCAGACCGGGAGCTGCCTCGTTATCGGGGCTCGGCGCGGGATCCTGCTCCACTTCGCGACGTACACGACGCTGACCCAACTCTCCCAACGCCTGTCTGAACAGCGCCAGAGGATGCTGCAGCCGCGGTGAATCGAGCAGGCCGATGCAGGCAAAGTAATAACGGATAACGGCATCATATTGTCGGGTGTTCTTGTACGGCGACAGTGCCTGCTCAAGGTCTGTCAACTTGAACAAATTGACGAAATTTACATATTCACCATCAACGACTTTAACTTTTGCATCTTGCATGAGCCGACCTCCTTGAAACGTCCAATTACATACGCACAAAAAACAAGCGCGCACAGAAAAACTAGTCAAAGGAGAAACTTCTCCATGACAAACAAAACAGTGAACACTTAGCAATATTGAGCACAAAACTAGTACAAACGAACTTCACCGACAAACTTGAAACCATTCAAGCAATGTCAAAAGAAACATCCAACAACATCAACTCAATATTTTTTACACCCATTAAACATCTACCTGAAAACAGGCCACGCAGAAACAGACAAGACCGCGAATTTTCATTCGCGGCCTTGTTATTGACATCCATGGAGAGAAATAACAACGGGTTACAACAGCGTTTTTATCCGGCCGGCTTTTCCCCGTACCAACGCGGTGTATATACCCACTCCCCGCCCTCGGTGCGAGGGAAAGTGCAGGTGGTGGACGAGCCGATCAGCACCATCGTGCGCATGTCGACCTGATCCGGTGTCAGCGCGCCCAACGTCGTCACTCGCAGTGTCTGCCCCGGCCGGCCGATATCGCGCCCCAGCACTACCGGCGTTTGCGGTGTGCGGTGTTGCGCGACGATTTCCAGCGCTCGCCCCAGTTGCCACGGACGGGCGCGGGAGATCGGGTTGTAGAACGCCAACGCCAGATCCGCTTCGGCAGCGAGATCCAGACGCCTCTCGATGATCGACCACGGCTTGAGGTTGTCCGACAGCGACATCACGCAGAAGTCGTGGCCCAGTGGTGCACCGGCCTGAGCGGCGGTGGCGAACGACGCGGAAACACCCGGCAGGATTTCCAGATCGACGCTGTGCCACGCCGGATCCGTCGACTCGTGCAACGCCTCAAGCACCGCCGCCGCCATGGCGAACACGCCCGGATCACCGGACGAAACCACAATCACCGAACGGCCCTGAGCGGCCAGTCTGAAGGCATGGCGAGCGCGCTGCATTTCTTCGCGGTTATCGGTGCAGTGCTGCACTTGATCGTCGCGGAACGGGCCGGCCATGCGCACATAGGTTTCGTAACCCAGCACATCGGTAGCCCGAGCCAATTCTGCTTTCACCGCTGGCACCATCAACTCGGCGGCACCCGGCCCGAGACCGATGACGGCCAGACGTCCGCGCGGACGACCGACCTGCGAAACATCCAGCGGCTGTTCGGCCACGGCGATGGCAATGTCGTGGGATGTTGTGATGATTCGAGCGTCTGGGACGGCATGGCTTGCCAGCTCCGCGATGTCACTCGCTGGCGCAACAAAACGTAGCGGCACCGCCAATTCAAGCGCAGCTTCACGCAATGCCGGGCTGGCCATCTGAACGTCAGCCGCCACCAGACAGGCCAGCGATTGAATCGCCACACCGGCCTGCCGCAACGCATTGCGAATCGCATCCGGCAGGTCGGCCACATCGGCACCGACCGCCACCGCCACGCTGCGCGGATAAATCAGCAACTCACTGGCGCTCGCCACGCGGGCATCGCTGCCGACGTGAATCGAGCGCTGCGCCTGCGGATCTTCCGGCAGTTGCGCCTGCTCAAGCCAAGGCGCGGCGCCATCGATGCGCACGCTGTGGCCGGCAAGCAGATCGGACACAAAGCGCTTGCCCTGCTCCAGATCGCCGAGGGCATAACCGCCGGGCGGGTTGAGCAGGCAGGTGCCAAAGCGCAATTCGCCGCTGGTGGTGATCGCCGCTGCCACTTCAAGTGCAGCCGCCATCTCACGGGCCATGACATTCACCCCGCCCAGGCCGCCGAGCAGCGGCACCACGGCGCTGCCATCCTCAGCTACGGCGAGCACCGGTGGCTCGACGCCTTTTTCCAGCAGCAGTGGCGCCAGTGTGCGGATGACAATGCCGGCCGCACACAGAGCGATAATCGGCGTGTCTTGTTGATACAGCTCGCGCAGCGTTGCGCCGAACTCGCTGTAAGTCAGATCAGCCCCTTCGACACGTCCTTTGAGCCCGAGGATCTGCGCAGCCGGATAGACCTGCTGAAGGCGACGGGCCGTGGCCAGCGCGCCCTGGCCGAGAATGACGATGGCCGGTGTGGAATGGGTCATCAGCCTTGCCACCTTTCGCCGGGAACAATGATCAGCGAGAAGTACGGCGACGACATCGGCTCGACCTCATCCAGCGGCACGATCTTCTGATTGGCCATGGTTGCGCGCTCGACGTACAGCGCACGCTCGGCCAGGCCCAACTCTGCCAACACGTCGCGCACTTTCGGGAAATTGCGCCCCAGCTTCATGATCACCGCCGCGTCGGCATCGGCCAGACGACGCTTGAGTTCTTCGTGAGGCAGCACGCCGGACAGCACAGACAGGCTCTGATTGCGATACACCAACGGCGCGCCCAGCACCGAAGCACCGCCAAGCATCGAGCAGACGCCCGGCACCACTTCGGCTTCGTAACGACTGGCGAGGCGATCGTGCAGGTACATGTAGGAGCCGTAGAAGAACGGGTCGCCTTCGCAGATCACCGCCACGTCGCGACCGGCATCCAGATGCGCGGCCACTTCCTCGGCAGCGTCATCGTAGAAATCGCTGATCACCTGTTCGTAGGACAGCGGCGCCGGCAACACTTCGGTGGTCACCGGGTACACCAGCGGCAGCAGGTTCTGCGCGTCCTGCAGGTGCGCTTCAATGATGCCGAACGCGTTGCCCTTCTTGCCCTTGGCCACGAAATACGCCACCACCGGCGATTCGCGCAGCAGGCGCAGGGCCTTGACGGTAATCAGTTCCGGATCACCGGGGCCGACGCCCAGGCCAATCAAACGTCCTTTAGCCTGCATCATTCGATCTCCGTGGCGAGGGCATTGACGGCAGCGGCGGCCATGGCGCTGCCGCCGAGGCGGCCCTGCATGATCACGAACGGCACGCCACGGCTGTTGGCGGCCAGCTCGGCCTTGGATTCGGCAGCACCGACGAAGCCCACCGGGAAGCCAAGGATCAGCGCCGGTTTCGGAGCGCCGGCGTCGAGCATTTCCAGCAGATAGAACAGCGCGGTCGGCGCGTTGCCGATCACCACCACGCTGCCTTCCAGATGCGGACGCCACAGTTCCAGCGCCGCTGCCGAGCGAGTGTTGCCCAGCTCACGCGCAAGCTCCGGCACGCTGTCGTCGCGCAGGGTGCAGATCACCTCGTTGTTGGCCGGCAGGCGTGCACGGGTCACGCCTTCGGAGACCATCCGCGCATCGCACAGGATCGGCGCGCCAGCGGCCAGCGCATCGCGCCCGGCCTTGCCCGCGCCTTCGGAGAATTGCAGCCCGTCGATGGCCTCGACCATGCCGCAGGCGTGAATCACCCGCACCGCGAGTTTTTCCAGGTCGGCCGGGATGCGCGAGAGGTTGGCCTCGCTGCGAATGATCGCGAAGGAGTTGCGATAGATCTCCTGACCGTCGCGGATGTAATCAAGCATCAAGGGGGCTCCGTGAGCGGGCGGCGAGCAAGGTCGCGGCCGCTTCGATAGTAAGGTTGTGGGCGTGCAGCGCGCCGAAACCCGGCAGAGCTGCATCGCGAAAATAGAGATCGTAGTGACCGGGGCCGACCGCCAGCAGAGTCACGGCAGCCCGATGTGCGGCGGCGCAGGAACGCGAGCAGCCGGACAGGTGCACATCCACGGCGTGTGGCAACAGCGTAGCCAGCAGGCGGGCATCGTGTTTGGTGTCGGCCAGGCCTTTGCCGCAACCGTTGGAGCCGGTGCAGGCGATCAGGTGTGACAGCGGATCTTCGGTCCGGGTCAGCAGGTTCAGCTTGCCCAGAGCATCGAGCACTTGGACTGAGTCCGCTTCCCGCACATTGGGCAGCAACAGACTTTGCCATGGTGTGAAACGGAGGCTGCCGTCGCCAAAGGTTCTGGCCAATTGCGCGGCACCTCGCAGCATGTCCGGATCGAGACGACCGAGCGCCGGTACAGCACCGACATAGACCTGACCTGCCGCTTGCTGAGGATGAATGCCGATGTGCAAGCCTTCCTGCACGGCTCCACGTTGCCAATCACCTACGGCTAGCAGGCTGATCCGCTGAGCGAGTTTTTCAAGGAGTACGGGGACCGGGTATTCATCCAGCAGATGGCGCATTCGCGTCTGCTCAGGGTGGGCCAGATCAAGGAACAGTTCCAGTACGGCGACCACCAGCGCATGTCCGTCCGCAAGCGTCACGGCGGCCAGCGGTCGATCCGTCGGGCAACCCGCCAGACCAAATGCCAACAGCGTATCGCCGCGATCTTCGTATGCCGACAACCACAGATCGTGGGGATGTTCGAGCATCGCCAGCGCTTCACCGCCATCCAGTTGCACGGCGAACTTGGCGCTCAGCTCATGGAAACGCGGATGACGTTGCAGGGTCTCGAGGATCTGCCCGGCCAATGGACGGGTATCGAAGCGCATCTGCCGGTCGATGCCGGCGGCCGGGCTGAGCATCAGGTTGCGCACATCGTCGCCCACTGCGGTTCGCGGCCCGAGACCGGCAGTCAGCAGGCTGTCGATCAGCGCGGCGGACTGCTCGCCGATGCCGCGAATCTGCAGATTGCCCCGGTTGGTTGCCTCGATCGCCCCGCCGGCAAACCGCTCGGCGGCATTCGCCACTGCATCGGCCTGATCGGCCGAGATCGAACCGCCATCGAGCTTGATCCGGCAGATACCGCCATCCAGCGCCTGGACGATACGCAGTAACCCCGGGCAGGCCGAGGGGCGAATAGCTGTGGATATCGGGCGTTCGTTCAAGGGATGACCGGCTGACGGGCAGCGCCAGGATGGGCGAAAGGTCGCCATTATGCCTGCTTTGCCCGAGTGCATGAAAATGCCTGCCGGTCGGAATAATCACGAACGCCCGATATTCTGTCTCCTTGACGGCTATATTTCGTAATGAGCAAAGTCGAACGACATCTCTTTTATTGCCTTTTCCACCAATGGCCGACGAACTTCGATCGCGCGACGGCTCATCGACACGCGTCGAGCCCGGATATCCAGTTGACTCATTGGCTGATGAACTTTCCAGAACAGGTAACTGGTCGTCAGTGTGGACTTGATGAACCTGACATTGGTAATGACAAGTTCCATATCTCCGTTCGCGTTATAACTGACGGGGATCAGTTTGAAATCGAAGGCCTTTCCGCTCAGCCCCCTGATTGTTTTCAGCAGATCAACCTCCGCTTCCAGACTCGACAATCCCGAATTCACACCACTGACCTGTTCAGGGCTGAGCCAGGGTCTTGCCAGTTTCATCCACACCTCGCCGACAGTTCCCGAAAAATTCGGCTGGACGTATTCGATATCCATCTCGTCCTTCTTCCAGAAATACGAATACAGCAGGTCGGCGAAATAATCGATCCAGGGCCCGGGTTGCGTATTGCTGTTGTACTGTTTATCCGCTTCTTTCTTTGCGATGTAAGTACAGTTCAATGCGAAGTCGTAATCCTCTTTCGATTGCCCTTCTACCCCCGTCAGCAAAATATCCCCTACCAGCGTCGCATGATGGGTGAGCGTTCCTGTTTTCAAATTCATATCCCTATGTCTTCCTGCCAATCCTGGCTTTTGTTTGAGTTGATCGGAACCATAACAAACACACCCAATCCGACAATTCCTGTTCAACGACAGGAAGTTTCCGGGATCGGCAACAGACCAGCGCGAGAGAACAGCCGCCGCGTTATCATGCAGCCTTGGTACGCGCGCACGAATTGAGGAACGGCATGACGGTCTGGCTGACAGTAGTGGGAATCGGTGAAGACGGCTTCAAGGGCCTGGGCAAAAATGCCCGGCGTGCCTTGATGGGCGCCTCGCGGATCATCGGCGGTCAGCGTCAGCTGGATCTGTTACCGGTGTGCATCCGTGGCGAGCGCCAGTTGTGGCCGAGCCCGTTTTCTCTGGCCCCGGTTCTCGAGCGCCGTGGCGAAGCGGTGTGCGTGCTGGCCAGCGGTGATCCGATGTTCTACGGCGTTGGCGCAAGCCTGGCACGACAGGTTCCGGACACCGAAATGCTGGTGCTGCCGGCGCCGTCCTCGTGTTCGCTGGCGGCCGCCCGGCTGGGATGGCCATTGCAGGAGGTCAGCATCCTTTCGCTGGTGGCCCGCCCGCTGGCGGCCCTCAATGGTCGGTTGTCCAGCGGCGTGCGCCTGTTGCTGTTGAGCAATGACGGACAGAGCCCGGCCGCCGTTGCGGCATTGTTGCGCGAGCGTGGATTCGGCCCCAGTCGCCTGAGTGTTCTGGAACATCTGGGCGGCAGCGCCGAACGCCGGATCGACGGCACCGCCAACGACTGGAACGACCCAGACATTGCCGATCTCAATGTGATCGCCATCGAGTGCCTCGCCGATCCGCAGACACCGCGTCTGTCGCGTCTCGCCGCCCTGCCGGATTCAGCCTTCAAACATGACGGACAATTGACCAAGCGCGACGTGCGTGCCATCACCCTCGCCCGCCTCGCCCCGACACCGGGCGAACTGCTGTGGGACGTCGGCGCCGGCAGCGGTTCGATCGGCATCGAGTGGATGCGCGCTCACCCGAGTTGCCGCGCTCTGGCTATCGAGGCGGATGACGGTCGACAACAGTTGATCGAACACAACCGCGATGCGCTGGGGGTTCCCGGTCTGCAACTGATTCGCGGCAGTGCACCGCAAGCCCTCGTCGGGCTGGAACGTCCGGACGCGATTTTCATCGGCGGGGGCGTTACCCGCGAAGGCGTGCTGGAAACCTGCTGGGAGCAACTGAAACCCGGCGGTCGACTGGTGGCCAACGCCGTGACCCTGCAAAGCGAAATGACCTTGATGAGCTGGCGCGAACGCCATGGCGGCGAGTTGACCCGCATCCACATCGCCCAGGCGCAGCCGCTGGGCGAGTTCGACACCTGGCGTCAGGCCTTGCCGATCACCCTGCTCGATCTGGTCAAACCCCTCGATGCGTGACGAAACCGCCGAACAACCTGCGCCCCTGCGCAGCGGCCTGACCACCGGCAGCTGCGCCACCGCCACCAGCCTCGCCGCCGCGCGCCTGTTGCTCGGTGGAGTGGTGGCGGACGCCGTGCAGATCGTATTGCCCAAGGGCAAGCAGGTGCAGATGCGCCTGGAGTTCTGCCGGCTGACCGAGAACGGCGCCGAAGCCGGAACCCTCAAGGACGCCGGCGACGACCCGGACGTGACGCATGGCGCCCTGCTCTACTCCCGCGTGCAACTGATGGCCGAGCCGGGTATCCGCTTCATCGCCGGCAAAGGCGTCGGCACCGTCACTCGGCCGGGGCTGGTGCTGGCCGTCGGCGAACCGGCGATCAACCCGGTGCCGCGAAAAATGATCAGCGATCACCTGACATTGCTCGCCGAAGAAACCGGCTATCGCGGCGGCTTCGAGGTGACGGTGAATGTCGAAGGCGGCGAAGCCCTGGCGCTGAAAACCATGAACCCGCGCCTGGGTATCCTCGGCGGGCTGTCGATCCTCGGCACCAGCGGCATCGTCCGGCCGTTTTCCTGTGCGGCGTACATTGCCTCGATCCATCAAGGCATCGACGTGGCAAAAACCAACGGCTACCTGCACATCGCCGCCTGCACCGGCAACGCCAGCGAAGACACCATGCGCCGGGTCTACGACCTGCCGGAAATCGCCCTGATCGAAATGGGCGACTTCGTCGGCGCCGTACTCAAGCACCTGCGCAAAGTGCCTGTGGATAAACTCAGCCTGTGCGGCGGCTTCGGCAAGATCAGCAAACTGGCGGCCGGGCACATGGACCTGCACTCGCGCCATTCGAGCATCGACCTGCCGCAACTGGCCGAGTGGGCGGCGGCGATTGGTGCTGACGATGCGTTGCAGCAAGCCATTCGCGAGGCGAACACCAGCCAGCAGGCATTGGCGATGGCCAGTGCGGCTGGCGTTGCCCTCGGCGATGAAGTTTGCCGCCACGCCTTGGAGTTTGCCCGCAGCGTGGTGCCGGCTCAGGTGCAGGTCGAGGTGTTTGCGATTGATCGTCAGGGCGGCATCGTTGGCCATGCGGGGGCTTTTGTATGAAACGGATTCTGTTGCTGGGCGGCGTGACTGAAGCGCTGGCCATCGCGCGCACCTTGGGGCCGGAACACATCTACAGCCTGGCCGGGGTTGGCCGTGTGCCGACCGATCTGACGTGTCAGGTGCGCGTCGGCGGCTACGGCGGTGCCGAAGGTCTGGCGCAGTTCATTCGCGATGAAGGCATCGATCTGCTGCTCGACGCGACCCATCCGTACGCCGCACAAATCAGCCAGAACGCCGCCACCGCCGCGCAACTCACCGGCATCCCCTGCTGGGCCCTGCGCCGCCCGGCGTGGCAACCACAGCCGGGCGATGACTGGCGCGAAGTCGCCGACTGGGCCGAACTGATCACCGCCCTCGAACCCTTCCGCCGCCCCCTGTTCACCCTTGGCCGCGAACCGCTGCAACACCTCGACGAAATCCCCGCGCACCAGTTCTGGACCCTGCGCGCCCTCGACGTCTACCCCGGCAACGAACGCTGCGAAGTGATCGGCGCCCGTGGGCCGTTTCTTCTGGAGGATGAGCGGGCGCTGTTCGAACGCCGGCAGATCGACGTGCTGATCAGCAAGAACAGCGGTAGCACCGCAACCGAGCCGAAACTTGACGTGGCGCGGGAGCTTGGTGTGCCGGTGATGGTGTTGAAGCGGCCGGGGTTGGCGGGGGTTGATCGGGAGTTTTGGACGGTTGCTGAAGTCATCTCGGCTCTTGAAAAACCTTGATCGGGACGGAGCTTTTTCCTCTCGCGATAGCTTCAGTTGTTGATGCAAGTCCCATGCAATGCAAATTCGAGCCGCTACACTCTCTTGAAAGAGCGCTGCGACACCAAACCGCACGACGCTTTTTTACTTATCGGCCCTGATCAGGCTAAATAGCCGCGCCTGATCGCCCACCCTACGGACCTGTCCCATGAACCGACACCGGCTCGCATTTGCCTGGATAGCCTGCTTTGCAGTGCTGTTCAACATGCTCGCCATGCCGTTGACGGGAGCGATGGCGCAGGCGGCGCAGACGCCGGCCGAGCAGTTGCTGTGGAGCAGTTTCTGCACCGGCAGCGGGACGAAGATGGTGGCGATCGACATCGGCAGCCTCGATCAGAAAGCACCGCAAAGCGGTGACAATCATTCGACCATGCAGCATTGCTGGTGCTGTTCCGGATCGGCGCCGGTGGTGGCGTTGCCGGGGCATTCTCCGCAGCTGTATTTCGCCCGATACGAAAGCAATCGCAGTGTGGCGCCCGCCTTGCTGCAATCCCCGACACCGCGCCAGCAATGGCCGAGCCTCAATCCCCGCGCCTCTCCTCTGGTTTGATTTGTTCCCGCATTTGACCTGCGTTTCAAATCGTTCTGGAGAACTGCCATGTTGAACAAATTCATCGTCATCGCTGCGCTGTTGCTGCCTGCGTGCTTCGCCCATGCCCACGAATACAAGGCCGGCGAGCTGGAAATCGCCCACCCGTGGTCACAGGAACTGCCGCCGAATGCGCCGACCGTTGCCGCGTATTTCATCATTCACAACGGTGGCAAAACCGCTGACCGCCTGCTGAGTGTCGACTCGCCCATCGCCCCGACGGCCGAACTGCACGAACACGTGATGCAGGGCGATCTGATGAAGATGCAACAGGTGCCGAACGTGTCGATCCCGGCCGGCGAAAACGTGACCTTCGCGCCGATGGCCTATCACGTGATGCTGATGAATCCGACCGACCGCAGTCTGTTGACCGATGGCAAGCGCTTCCCGCTGACCCTGCACTTTGAAAAGGCCGGTAACGTGACCGTCGAAGTGGCCGTGCAGAAGAAGCCACCGCAAGACATGCCGGAACACGCGCACGCCCAGTAACCCCTTCGGCAGACTCCGCCCATGCGCCCGTGCAGCGCCAGGTCGTCCGTGCAACGCCGTCAGACTGAACACCTGACACGCGGCAGCTGGATCGCCCTGTTCGCCATGTTGATGATCTTCATCGGCCCGCTGATTTCTCAGTCGATGCCGATGGATCAGCACGCCTCGACTTCGATGCCGATGAGCATGGACATGTCGATGGACATGGCGGGCATGGATCATTCCGCGCATGAAGCGAAACCCTCGGCCGAACACTGCCCGCCGCAATCGTCGCACCACGTGTTGTGGGAAAAATGCGGCTATTGCAGCCTGCTGTTCAACTGCCCGGCACTGACCGGTGGTGGCAGTTTTGCCACGTTCAGCATCGCCCACGTCAACACCTTCACCACGCCCTCACCACGTCTGGGCCATGCCCGGCAGACTTTCTTCCCCGGCGCCCGCACCCGCGCCCCGCCCGTCGCAGCGTAAACACCCACCTCTGATTGCACACGGTTGAGAAGACAGCTTCAGGCTGCCGGCCGTGTCGTTTACGACTGTTTGATGGAAATTGTCATGTCCAGGTTTTCTGCTGTCCCACGCTCGGGTTCTGCCCCGGCGTCCTTCGCCCTGAACGAATCGCGCATTCGTTTCAGGCACGCTACCGCCGTCCTTTGCGGCGTTCTGCTGTCCCCGCTGGTCCACGCCGATGAACACGCCGGCCACACAGAAGAACTTAGCCCGACGGTGATCACCGCCATCGCCCCGAGTTCGCCGCTGACCATCGTCACCAACCCGAAAGACCCGCGCCAACCGGTGCCGGCCAGCGATGGCGGCGACTATCTGAAGACCATTCCCGGCTTCGCGCTGGTGCGCAACGGCGGCACCAACGGTGATCCGGTGCTGCGTGGCATGTTCGGTTCGCGGCTGAACATCCTCACCAACGGCAGCATGATGCTCGGCGCCTGTCCCGGCCGGATGGACGCGCCGACCTCGTACATCTCGCCCGAGACCTACGACAAACTCACCGTGATCAAAGGCCCGCAAACCGTGCTCTACGGACCGGGCGCATCGGCCGGCACAGTCCTGTTCGACCGCGAGCCAGAGAGCTTCGGCGAACTCGGCACCCGCGTGAATGCCAGCGTGCTGGCCGGCTCCAACGGACGCTTCGACAAAGTCGTCGACGCGGCGGCCGGCGGCTCGCTGGGCTATGTGCGCGTGATCGGCAACACCGCGCATTCCGATGACTACCGCGATGGCAACAACGACACCGTCGCCTCGCGCTATGACAAGTGGAACGGCGATGTGGCGGTGGGCTGGACGCCTGACGCCGACACCCTGATCGAGCTGACCGCCGGCAAGGGCGACGGCGAAGCGCGCTACGCCGGACGCGGCATGGACGGCTCGCAGTTCCTGCGTGAAAGCCTCGGTCTGCGCTTCGAGAAATCCAACATCACCGACGTGCTGGAGAAGCTCGAAGCGCAGGTCTACTACAACTACGCCGACCACGTGATGGACAACTACACCCTGCGCACGCCATCCGGCACCGGGATGATGGCAGGTCCCATGGCGTCCAACGTCGACCGCCGCACCCTCGGCGCGCGGATCAAGGCGACCTGGCGCTGGGCCGATATCCAGCTGATCACCGGCCTCGATGCGCAGACCAACGAACACCGTCAGCGCGCGGCCATGGGCATCGACGCCTACAAGGATCTGCCGCGCAACAAGGACGCCGACTTCCATAACTACGGGGTGTTCAGCGAAATGACCTGGTACGCCGCCGACCGTGACCGCCTGATCACTGGCGCCCGGGTCGACCGTGCCTCGGCCAAGGATTATCGGCAGAGCACCGGATCGGGAATGATGTCCCGCCCGAACCCGACCGCAGGCGATACCCGCGCCGACACCCTGCCGAGCGGTTTCATCCGTTACGAGCATGACCTGGCCGACAGCCCGACCACGCTCTACGCCGGTCTCGGCCACGCCCAGCGGTTCCCGGATTACTGGGAGCTGTTTTCGCCCAAGTCCGGCCCGGCCGGCTCGGTCAATGCGTTCGATTCGATCAAACCGGAAAAAACCACTCAGCTCGACTTCGGCGTGAACTACAAGGACGCCGACCTCGAAGCCTGGGCCTCGGGCTACATCGGCGTGGTGCGCGACTACATCCTGTTCGACTACACCCCGACGATGATGGGCATGAGCACCTCCCGCGCCGAGAACATCGACGCGCGGATCATGGGCGGTGAACTCGGTGCCGCTTACAAACTCACCGACAACTGGAAAGCCGATGCGACCCTGGCCTACGCCTGGGGCAAGAACAGCAGCGACGGCAAGGCACTGCCGCAAATGCCACCGCTGGATGCACGTTTCGGCCTGACCTACAGCGAAGACAACTGGAGCGCCGGCGCACTGTGGAGAGTGGTTGCCGCGCAAAACCGTATCGACCAGAACAAGGGCAACGTGGTCGGCAAGGATTACGACAAGAGTTCGGGCTTCGGCGTGTTCTCGCTCAACGGTGCCTACCGGATCAACAAACACTGGAAGGTCAGTACCGGCGTCGACAACCTGTTCGGCAAGGCTTACGCCGAACACCTCAACCTGGCGGGCAACGCCGGGTTCGGCTACCCGGCCAACGACCCGCAAGCCATCAATGAACCGGGGCGCACGCTCTGGACCAAGGTGGACATGAGTTTCTAACCCTCAAGGGCACTCGCTCTCCTTGAGGGAGCGAGTGACAACAGACAACTAGAAGATCCAAGCCAAGCGGAGCACTCGTGATGAAACAGCCCAAACCGAATTTCTACAACCTGGCCTGGCGTTGGCATTTCTATGCCGGATTGTTCGTCGCGCCATTCATGGCGATGCTGGCCCTGACCGGCATCATTTACCTGTTCAAACCGCAACTCGATTCGCTGATGTACAGCAGCCTGCTGAACGTCCCGGCCGGGCATCACACCGTGCCGGCCGATGACTTGCTGCAAAAGGTCAAAAGCGCTTATCCACAAGGCCAGGTCACCCAGTACCTGCCGCCAGCGAATGCCGGGCGCAGTGCTCAATTCGTGGTGAAAAATGCCGGCCATGAGCTGAACGTGTTCGTCGATCCGTACCACGGCGACATCCTCGGCGAGCAGGACGCCAAGCAGAACCTGCAAGCACTCGCCCGGGCGATCCATGGCGAACTGATGATCGGCACCGTCGGTGACCGGCTGATCGAACTCGCCGCCGGCTGGGGCGTGGTGCTGGTGGTGTCCGGGGTTTTCCTGTGGTGGCCGCGCGGCCAGGCGGCCGGAATACTGTGGCCACGCCTGAACAGTCGCGGTCGCGTTCTGTGGCGTGATCTGCACGCCGTTACCGGTTTCTGGGGCGCCGCTTTGTTACTGGTGATGCTGCTCAGCGGCATGACCTGGACCGGCTTCTGGGGCAAGCAGTACGCCCAGGTGTGGAACGTGTTCCCGGCGGCGATGTGGGACAACGTGCCGACCTCCGACGTCGAAGCCGGCAGCCTCAACAACGCCGCGCGCCAGACCGTACCCTGGGCCATGGAAAACACCCCGATGCCGATGTCCGGCGACCACGCCGAACACATGGCCCACGGCGGCATGCAACACGGCCCCGCCGCGCCGATCATCAGCCTGCAGGACGTGCAGAACATCGCCATCGAGCGCAAGGTCGAGCCGGGCTACAGCATCACCCTGCCGACCACCGCCACCGGCGTGTTCACCATTGCGGTGTTCGCCGACGACCCACGCAACGATGCGACCCTGCACATCGATCAGTACACCGGCAAAGTGTTGGCCGACGTGCGTTTCGAGCAATACGGCGCCGTCGCCCGGGCCACGGAAATCGGCGTGATGCTCCACGAAGGCAAGATGTTCGGCACCTTCAACCAGATCATCGTGCTGCTGATCTGCTTGATGATTCTGCTCAGCGCCGTCAGCGGCGTGGTGATCTGGTGGAAGCGTCGCCCGCAAGGAAAATTCGGCGTACCGCCGCTGCGCCACGATCTGCCGAAATGGAAAACCGGCGTGGCGATCATGCTGGTTCTGGCGGTGGTATTTCCGCTGGTGGGCGCTTCGCTGGTGGTGGTGTGGTTGCTGGATCGGCTGCTGTTGTCGCGTCTGGGCCGGCAAACTGAATCTGCCTCAACTTCATCATGAAACAGGCGAGATGCGCGACCTAGACAGATCTTTAAACTGCCGGGGCTTAAACTCCGGCAATTTTTAGTGTTACTGTATAACGCTAACTTGCTGCTCTGCCCGCAGCCATGCATTGCCATGAGCCTGCGGGCTTTTATTTTGAAGAAGTGATTCACCACCCCGATGAACAAGTACCTCTTGTCCAGCCTCTGCCTGTTCGCCCTGAACAACAGCGCCCACGCCGACAGCGCGCCGCTGACGCTGCCCACCGGCACCATCACGGCTCTGGCCAATGACGACCAGACCGTCAGCCTGACCACGCCGACCAGCGCCGGCTCACGCCTGAACCTCAGCGCGATGGAGACCCCGGCCAGCGTCGAAAGCCTGAGCGGCGAGCAAGTCCGCACTCGTGGCGACCACAGCGTGCAGGACGCGGTGTCGCGCAGCACCGGCATCAGCCGAACCGGCACACCGGGTGATGGCGGTACTTCGTTGCAGGCCCGGGGTTTTACCGGGCAGAGCTCGGTGATGCAGTTGTATGACGGCAACCGGATGTACACCGGCATGGGCACCGTGACGTTCCCGGTCGACACCTGGTCGGTGGAGCGCGTCGACGTCCTGCGCGGTCCGGCCTCGGTGCTGTACGGCGAAGGCGCGACCGGTGCGGTGGTCAACGTGATCCCGAAGAAACCGTTCGAAGGCGAAATCGAAAACCACGTGCGCGTCGGTTACGGCTCGTTCGATAGCCAGCAACAGGCGTTCGACAGCGGCGGTTCGCTGACCGACACCCTGAGCTATCGCCTCAACCTCAACCGCCTGCGCAGCAACGGCTGGGTCGATCGCGGCGACTCGTCCAGCGACTTCATCAGCGCCGCCCTGCGCTGGCAGGCCACCGATGATCTGACCTTCACCCTCACCCACGATTACGGCGACCAACGCCCGCAGAACTACTTCGGCACACCGCTGATCAACGGCCAGTTGAAGGACAGCCTGCGCAACAAGAACTACAACGTGCGCAACGACAAGCAGCACTACAACGATCAATGGACACGCCTGACCACCGATTGGCAGATCAACGACGCGGTCAGCGCCAGCAACGAGCTGTATTACCTCAAGGCTCAGCGCCGCTGGCAGAACGCCGAGAACTACAACTTCGACGCTGGCAGCCAACAACTCAGCCGCAGCGGTTACTTCGGCATCGGCCACAAACAGGAACAGGTCGGCGACCGCCAGACTTTCACCTTCAAGCATTCGCTGTTCGGCCTCGACAGCCAGACCGTGACCGGCGTCGATTACAACCGCATCCGCTTCCAGCTCAACAGCAACTCGCCGTTCAACGACGTGTTGCCGAACGGCCAACCGCTGGATCTGTACCACCCGCAAACCGGTTACTTCGAGAGCGCCGACCCGTATCGCGATCAGTTCGACAGCACCACCAGACAGATGTCGGTGTTCGCCGAAAACCGCACGCAACTGAGCGAGCGCTGGTCGCTGGTGACCGGTGTGCGCCGCGATTACGTGCAGGTGGATCGCAACAACCTGGTCGACGGCAGCCAGAGCGACAAGACCCTGACCGGCAACAACTGGAAGGCCGGGCTGGTGTTCGCGTTGACACAGGACACCTCGTTCTACGGTCAGGTCGCTACCAGCACCGATGGCATCGGCGGTTTGATTTCTCTGAGCCCGAGCCAGCAGCAATACGACTTGTCCACCGCGCGGCAAACCGAGATCGGCATGAAGCAGCTGTTCTGGGATCAACGTGGCGAATTCACGCTGGCGGCGTATCGCATCGTGAAGAAGAAGCTGCTGACCGACGATCCCGGCAACCCGACACTCAAGCAACAGGTCGGCCAGCAATCGTCGAACGGTCTGGAAGCCAGCCTCGATCTGCAACTGCCACACGCCTGGCAACTGCAAGCCAACGCCGCCATCGTCAAAGCCAAGTACGACGATTTCGAAGAAGTGGTCAGCGGCGTGCCGGTATCGCGCAATGGTAATCGCCCAGTGGACGTGCCACGGCGCACCGCCAATCTTTGGCTGAGCAAGGCGCTGACCGATGACCTGAAAGCCGGCGCCGGCGTGCGTTATGTCGATGCGCGCTACGCCGACATGGCCAACCGTAACGAGCTGCCGAGCTACACCGTGGTCGATGCGACGCTGTCGTGGAAAGCCCTGCGCAACACCACGCTGGGTCTGCAGGTGAACAATCTGTTTGACCGGACCTATGCGCAAAGCCAATACAATGAGGGCCAGCAGTGGATTCTGGGTGAGCCTCGTTCGTTCTTTGTCACAGCTGACTACACCTTCTAGAACAGGAACGAAATGACCTCACTGACCCTCACCGACCTGAGATGGTCCCCCTTGGGCCACGACCACTGCCATCACCAGTTCCAGCTGCGTGACGCCTCGTTGCAAGTGGCCGCCGGTGAGTTTGTCGGGCTGATCGGGCCCAATGGCAGCGGCAAGACCAGCCTGTTGCGCTGTGCCTATCGCTTCAGTCAGCCGGAACACGGCGAGGTCAAACTCGATCACCACAATGTCTGGAAACAATCCTCACGCTGGTGCGCGCAACGCATCGCCGTGGTCTTGCAGGAATTCCCCGACGCCTTCGGCCTGACCGTCGAAGAAGTGGTCGCCATGGGCCGCACACCGCACAAGGGTCTGTTCGATGGCGACACGCTGGAAGACCGTCACCTCGCCACTCAGGCCCTCGAATCCGTGGGGCTCGATGGCTTCGAAGACCACGCGTTCGCCACCCTTTCGGGCGGTGAAAAACAACGCGTAATCCTCGCCCGCGCCCTGACCCAGCAACCGCAACTGCTGATCCTCGACGAGCCGACCAACCACCTCGACCCGCGTTATCAGCTGGAGCTGCTGCAACTGGTCAAGCGCCTGCAGATCGGCACGTTGGCGAGCATCCACGACCTGAACCTCGCCGCCGCGTTCTGCGACCGTTTGTATGTGATCAACCACGGTCGCATCGTCGCCAGCGGCACCCCGCAAGAAGTCCTCACGGTTGAATTGCTGCGCGACGTGTTCGGCGTCGAAGCACTGATCGATTCCCACCCCCTCCACGGCTACCCGCGAATCACCTGGATAACCCGACCATGACTGTGCGCTCCCTGCTTTGCCTCGCTCTGTTGCTGGGCACGACCCAAGCCTTCGCCGAGGCCACGAAGTACCCGCTGACAATCCAGAGCTGCAACCGCGAAGTGACCTTCAAGGAAGCGCCGAAACACGCGATCAGCCACGACATCAACATGACCCAGATGATGCTCGCCCTCGGTCTCAAGTCGAAAATGGCCGGCTACAGCGGCGTCAGTGGCTGGAAGTCGGTGACACCGGAAATGCAGTCGCTGCTCGACGGCCTGCCGGAACTGGCAGCCAAGTACCCGTCGGTGGAAACCCTGCTCAACGCCAACGTCGATTTCTTCTTCGCCGGCTGGGATTACGGCATGCGCGTCGGTGGCGATCTCACCCCGCAGACCCTGCAACCGCTGGGCATCAACGTCTATGAGCTGACCGAATCCTGCGCCTTCGTGATGAAGCGCCCGGCCGCCACGCTGGAAGACACCTACAACGACCTGCGCAACCTCGGCAAAATCTTCGACGTGCAGGATCGCGCCAACGCGCTGATCGCCGACATGCAAAGTCAGGTCGCCGCAGTTCGCAAAGACCTGCCCGCCGAGAAGCCACGGGTGTTCCTGTACGACAGCGGCGAAGACCGCGCCATGACCTCCGGTCGCCTCGGCATGCCGCAAGCGCTGATCGACGCTTCTGGTGGGCGCAACATTCTCGATGACGTCGATGCGAGCTGGACCCGGGTCAACTGGGAGACCGTGGTCGAGCGCAATCCGCAGGTGATCGTGATCGTCGACTACAGCGAAATCACCGCCGAGCAGAAGATTGAATTTCTGCTGAAGAACAAGGCGCTGCAATCGGTGGACGCGATCAAGAACCAGCGTTTCATCGTCATCCCTTACGTGCAGGCCACGCCGGGGATCGACAACGTGCTGGCGGTTGAAACTCTGGCCAAAGGGTTCCACGGCGAATGATCAATCGTCGTTACGCCTGGCTGCTGATCGCCCTCGGCGCGGTGCTGCTGGTGTCGTGCGTGGTGTCGCTGGGCTTCGGCCCGGCGCGGGTGCCGGTGGACGTGGTATGGCGGATTCTGCTGCACAAGTTGTTCGGTTTCGGCGTGCCCGACTGGAGCGCTGGTCAGGAGCACATCGTCTGGCTGATCCGTGTACCGCGCATGTTGCTCGGTGCACTGGTCGGCGCCGGGCTGGCGTTGATCGGCGCCGTGCTGCAAGCAGTCACGCGAAATCCGCTGGCCGATCCGCACCTGCTCGGCGTTACCTCCGGCGCGACCCTCGGCGCAGTGATCGTGGTGCTGCACGTCGGCGAAATCGTCGGTCTGCTGACCTTGCCGATTGCCGCGTTTATCGGCGCGTTGTTGAGCATGTTTCTGGTACTGGGCATCGCCAACCGTCACGGGCGACTGGACAGTGACCGGTTGCTGTTGTGCGGTGTAGCGGTGTCGTTCGTGATGATGGCGATCGCCAATCTGCTGCTGTTCATGGGCGATCATCGCGCCAGTTCGGCGGTGATGTTCTGGATGCTCGGCGGCCTCGGTCTGGCGCGCTGGGAGTTGTTGGCGGTGCCGGCGCTCAGCGTGTTGCTCGGGCTGATTCTGCTGCTGGGCATGGCCCGGCCATTGAACGCTTTGATGGCTGGCGAACAGACGGCTGTCACCCTTGGCCTGAACGCGCGGGCGGTACGTCTGCGGGTGTTCGTGATTGCTTCACTGATGACCGGGGTACTGGTGTCGATCAGCGGCTCAATCGGGTTTGTCGGGCTGATGGTGCCGCACATTGCGCGGCGCTTGATCGGTGCCGAGCACCGGCGTCTGCTGCCGGTGTGCGTGTTGCTCGGCAGTGTGTTTCTGGTGTGGGTCGATGTCGCGGCGCGGACGCTGATCGCACCGGAAGACTTGCCGATCGGCGTTGCCACCGCAGCGCTCGGCGGGCTGTTTTTCATCGGCCTGATGCGCCGCCGCTGAGCCTGCTTTAGACTGCGCCCCCGATTTTTCTCAGGATGAGTGTCATGTTGAAAGCAGCTGTTGTCGCGTTGCTGTTTGTGGGATCCAGCGCGGTGCTGGCCGATACGACCGTCGATGTCTCGAAGATCTACGGCAAGATCAAATTCGTCGACAGCTTCCCCGATTACAAGGTGAAGGTCGTGGACTCGTTTCCCGACCTCAAAGTGAAGAAAGTCGACTCGTTCCCGGACTCGGCCGGTAAATGGAAAACCGTCGACAGCTTTCCCGACTACAAAATCCAGATCGTTGATTCCTTCCCTGATTTCACCATCAAGTACGTCGATTCGTTCCCCGGTGTGAACTGAGTTCCACCCGACACTGCTGCCGCCTCGCGGCAGCACCACAATGAAGCACTTCCCCGCACCACACCCTGCCGTCTGTCCCCTCCTGGTGCGCCGCCCCTGCGCACAACCGCTCTAAACCGACCTTTTGCTGCCCGATCCCGACCGGGCACAGCCCTTGCAAAACACCCTTCAGTCGTTCGCATCTGCCAACCATAAAAAACTTTAACGTTCGTGGAGATCGCACAATGAAGCGTCGCAGTTTGATCAAGGCTTTCACACTCACGGCATCCATTGCCGCGATGGGCATGACCTGGACGGTACAGGCCGCCGAGACCATCAAGGTCGGGATTCTGCATTCGTTGTCCGGCACCATGGCGATCTCCGAAACATCGCTCAAAGACATGGCGTTGATGACCATCGACGAGATCAACGCCAAGGGCGGGGTGAACGGCAAGATGCTGGAACCGGTGGTGGTCGACCCGGCGTCGAACTGGCCGCTGTTCGCGGAGAAGGGCCGGCAGTTGCTGACTCAGGACAAGGTCGCGGTGGTGTTCGGTTGCTGGACCTCGGTGTCGCGCAAATCGGTGCTGCCGGTGTTCGAAGAACTCAACGGCCTGCTGTTCTACCCGGTGCAATACGAAGGCGAAGAGATGTCGCCGAACGTGTTCTACACCGGCGCCGCGCCGAACCAGCAAGCGATCCCGGCGGTTGAATACCTGATGAGCGAAGAAGGTGGCGGCGCCAAGCGCTACTTCCTGCTCGGCACCGATTACGTCTACCCGCGCACCACCAACAAGATCCTGCGTTCGTTCCTGCATTCCAAAGGCGTAGCGGATAAAGACATCGAAGAGGTCTACACCCCGTTCGGTCATAGCGACTATCAAACCATCGTCGCCAACATCAAAAAATTCTCGGCCGGCGGCAAGACGGCGGTGATCTCCACCGTGAATGGCGACTCCAACGTGCCGTTCTACAAGGAACTGGCCAACCAGGGTCTGAAGGCCACCGACGTACCGGTGGTGGCGTTCTCGGTGGGCGAAGAAGAACTGCGCGGCATCGACACCAAACCGCTGGTGGGCAACCTCGCGGCGTGGAACTACTTCGAGTCGGTGGAGAACCCGGTGAACAAGAAGTTCGTCGATGACTGGAAAGCCTACGCGAAGAAACACAACCTGCCGGGCGCCGACAAAGCCGTGACCAACGACCCGATGGAAGCCACTTACGTCGGCATCCACATGTGGGCGCAGGCGGCGGAGAAAGCCAAGTCCACCGACGTCGACAAGGTCCGCGAAGCCCTCGGCGGCCAGACCTTCGCCGCGCCGTCCGGCTACACCCTGACCATGGACAAGACCAACCACCACCTGCACAAACCGGTGATGATCGGCGAGATCCAGGCCGACGGTCAGTTCAACGTGGTGTGGCAGACCGAGGGACCGATTCGTGCGCAGCCCTGGAGTCCGTTCATTCCGGGCAACGACAAGAAGCCGGAGTATGCGGTGAAGAGCAACTGAGTTAACCCGCTCAACCTGATCGTTCCCACGCTCTGCGTGGGAACGATCAATACAGGAAGGCCCGTTATGCCCACTGCCCTATACCGTTTGCTCCTGGCCGTCGCACTTTTGCTGCCGATGGCCGCCCACGCCAGCGACGCCGAAGACTTCGTCGCCGCCAACCCCACGCAACAGGCAAAACTGCTGGAAGCTTGGGCCGCGCAGCCCGATCCGGCCCGTGTCGAACTGATCAACGCCCTGCAACAAGGCGAACTGACCGTCGACGGCCAACCCAAAACCCTGCGCCTGAACAACCGCCTGCGAGGTCTGATCGACACCGCACTGGCCAGCCACCAATTGCTCGCCGTCGACGCCAAAACCCGTTTGACTGCCGCGCAGCAATTGCAGAAAAGCGCCAAACCGGCGCAGCTGAAATTCCTCGACCAGCAACTGGCTGGCGAAAAAGACGAAAGCGTCCACGCCGCCCTGAGCCTGGCGCTGGCCAACCTGCAACTGGTCGACACCGACCCGGCAGTGCGCCTCGCGGCCGTGCGTCTGCTCGGTGAAACCGGTGACCCGTTGGCCCGCACTCGCCTCGAAGGTTTGCTCGAACCCGGCGTCGAGGCTGACGCCAATGTGCGCACCGCCGCCGAAACCAGCCTCGCCCAGGTCAAGCGCAAACTGCTGATCGGCGAACTGCTCGGCCAGGCCTTCAGCGGCATGTCCCTCGGTTCGATTCTGTTGCTCGCGGCGCTGGGGCTGGCGATCACCTTCGGCCTGCTGGGTGTGATCAACATGGCCCACGGCGAGATGCTGATGCTCGGTGCCTACTCGACCTACGTCGTGCAGTTGATGTTTCAGCGCTACGCACCGCAGGCCATCGAGTTCTATCCATTGATCGCGCTGCCGGTGGCGTTCTTCGTCACCGCCGCCATCGGCATGGCACTGGAGCGCACGGTGATTCGCCATCTCTATGGCCGCCCACTGGAAACCCTGCTCGCCACCTGGGGCATCAGCCTGATGCTGATTCAGCTGGTGCGCCTGGTGTTCGGTGCGCAGAACGTTGAAGTGGCGAACCCGGCATGGTTGTCCGGCGGGATTCAGGTGTTGCCGAATCTGGTGCTGCCATACAACCGCATCGTGATCATCGCCTTCGCATTGTTCGTAGTGGTGCTGACCTGGCTGCTGCTGAACAAGACCCGACTGGGCCTGAACGTGCGAGCGGTCACCCAGAACCGCAACATGGCCGCCTGCTGCGGCGTGCCCACCGGACGCGTCGACATGCTCGCCTTCGGCCTCGGCTCGGGCATCGCCGGGCTCGGTGGTGTGGCGCTGAGCCAGATCGGCAATGTCGGCCCGGACCTCGGCCAGAGCTACATCATCGATTCATTCCTGGTGGTGGTGCTTGGCGGCGTCGGGCAACTGGCCGGCAGCGTGTTCGCAGCGTTCGGCCTGGGCATCGCCAACAAGATTCTCGAGCCGCAGATCGGTGCGGTGCTCGGCAAGATCCTGATCCTCGCGCTGATCATTCTGTTCATCCAGAAACGTCCGCAAGGCCTCTTCGCACTGAAAGGACGGGTGATCGACTGATGAACCAGCCCCTGCTCGTTACGGCCACACAAAAGGCCGGCCCCAAAGTTTCCATCGCTGTCGGTGCCGTTGTTCTCGCGTTGCTGATCGCCCTGCCGCTGCTGTCGCTGTTGTCGGCGGACAGTGCGCTGCATGTCTCGGCTTACACCCTGACGCTGGTCGGCAAGATTCTCTGCTACGCCATCGTCGCCCTGGCGCTGGATCTGGTCTGGGGCTACGCCGGTCTCTTGTCCCTCGGTCACGGCCTGTTCTTCGCCCTCGGCGGTTATGCGATGGGCATGTACCTGATGCGTCAGGCCGCCGGCGATGGCTTACCGGCGTTCATGACCTTTCTGTCGTGGAGCGAATTGCCGTGGTACTGGAGCGGCACCGGCAACTTCCTCTGGGCGATGTGTCTGGTGGTGCTGGCGCCGGGACTGCTGGCGCTGGTGTTCGGCTTCTTCGCCTTCCGTTCGCGGATCAAGGGCGTGTATTTCTCGATCATGACCCAGGCCCTGACTTTCGCCGGAATGCTGCTGTTTTTCCGCAACGAGACCGGCTTCGGCGGCAACAACGGCTTTACCAATTTCCGCACGATCCTCGGTTTCGGCATCACCGAACCCGGCACCCGCGCGGTGCTGTTTCTGGCGACGGTGTTGCTGCTGGTGGCGAGCCTGTTCATCGGCTGGCGGCTGGCGCGCAGCAAGTTCGGCCGGGTGCTGACCGCCCTGCGTGATGCAGAGAATCGCCTGATGTTCTGCGGCTACGACCCGCGCGGTTTCAAGCTGTTCGTCTGGGTGTTGAGCGCGGTGTTGTGCGGATTGGCCGGCGCGCTGTACGTGCCGCAAGTGGGGATCATCAACCCGAGCGAAATGTCGCCGACCAACTCGATCGAGGCCGCGGTGTGGGTGGCGCTTGGCGGGCGCGGCACCCTGATCGGCCCGCTGCTCGGCGCCGGTGTGGTCAACGGCATGAAGAGCTGGTTCACCGTGGCCTTCCCCGAATACTGGCTGTTCTTCCTCGGCGCGCTGTTCATCGTCGTGACGTTGTACCTGCCCAAAGGCGTGATCGGTCTGCTGAAGAAACGAGGTGAATCATGAGAGTCACGGCGAGCGCTGAATTCATGCTGGAACCGGCCTTTTTCCCGGTGGAGCCCAACAAGGACGAAGGCACCAGCCGCGACTCGATCGGCCTCGGACAACGCGTCGGTCCGGGCCTCGACACCCGTCACGGCACGATCCTGACCCTGGAAGACATCAGCGTCAGCTTCGACGGTTTCCGGGCGCTGAACGCTCTGAACCTGTACATCGGCGTCGGCGAACTGCGCTGCATCATCGGCCCCAACGGCGCGGGCAAGACCACGCTGATGGACGTGATCACCGGCAAGACCCGCCCGAGTCATGGCAAGGCGTGGTTCGGCGAGACCCTCGACCTGACGCAAATGAGCGAAGTACAGATCGCCCAGGCCGGCATCGGTCGCAAGTTCCAGAAACCCACGGTGTTCGAAGCCCTGAGCGTGTTCGAGAACCTGGAACTGGCGCAGAAAACCGACAAGTCGGTGTGGGCCAGCCTGCGGGCAAAATTGAGCGGCGAGCAGAAAGACCGGATCAGCGAAGTGCTCGACACCATTCGCCTGACCACCTCGGTCAATCGCCCGGCGGGGCTGCTGTCCCACGGGCAGAAACAGTTTCTGGAAATCGGCATGTTGCTGATGCAAGACCCGCAATTGCTACTGCTCGACGAACCGGTGGCGGGCATGACCGACGCCGAAACCGAATTCACCGCCGAGCTGTTCAAGTCGCTCGCGGGCAAACATTCGCTGATGGTGGTGGAACACGACATGGGCTTCGTCGGCTCGATTGCCGACCACGTCACCGTGTTGCACCAGGGCAGCGTGCTGGCTGAAGGTTCGCTGGAACAGGTGCAAGACAACGAGCGCGTGATCGAAGTCTATCTCGGGCGCTGAAGAGGAATTCCAACATGCTGCAAGTCGACAAACTGCATCAGTACTACGGCGGTAGCCACATCCTGCGCGGCCTGAGCTTTGACGTGAAGGTCGGCGAAGTCACCTGCCTGCTCGGCCGTAACGGCGTGGGCAAGACCACGCTGCTCAAATGCCTGATGGGCCTGTTGCCGGCCAAGGAAGGCGCGGTGAACTGGGAAGGCAAACCGATCACCGCGTTCAAGCCGCATCAACGGGTGCACGCCGGGATCGCCTACGTGCCGCAGGGTCGGGAGATCTTCGGCCGGCTGACCGTGGAAGAAAACCTGCTGATGGGCCTGTCGCGCTTCCCCGGCAGCGAAGCCAAAGAGGTTCCCGCGTTCATCTACGAACTGTTCCCGGTGCTGCTGCAAATGAAACAGCGACGCGGCGGCGACCTGTCCGGCGGTCAGCAACAACAACTCGCCATCGGCCGCGCACTGGCCAGCCGTCCACGGCTGCTGATTCTCGACGAACCCACCGAAGGCATTCAGCCGTCGGTGATCAAGGAAATCGGCGCGGTGATCAAAAAGCTCGCCGCCCGAGGCGACATGGCAATCCTGTTGGTGGAGCAGTTCTACGATTTCGCCGCCGAACTGGCCGATCAGTACCTGGTGATGTCCCGGGGCGAGATCGTGCAGCAGGGCCGTGGCGAAAATATGGAAGCCGAAGGTGTGCGCGGGCTGGTGACTATTTGACGTTACGGTCTAATCTGTAGCGTCCTAACGATAATCAGAAAACATGAACTTACCTTTAGCGACTGCCCTGTTTACCCCGAGCTGGCACGCCGAGCTTGAGCTGGCCTACGCCCGCTTCGGCGATTGCACGCGGCCGACCCGACGCCGACACCTCGGCCCGTTGCGGGTGCAAAAGCATCTGTATGCCGAAGGGCCCGAGGTCTGCCAGCACATCATCGTCCACCCGCCGGGCGGGATTGCCGGCGGTGACCGGCTCGACATCAGCGCCCGCGTCGAACAGGGCGCCTGGGCACAGATCACCAGCCCCGGCGCGGCCAAGTGGTATCGCGCGGCGGGCCCCGCTTATCAGTCGCTGGACCTGCACGTCGCCGCCGGCGCGACACTGGAATGGCTGCCACAGGAAACCATCGTCTACAGCGCCGCCCAGGCGGAACTCACGACCTCGATCGATCTTGAAGGCGATGCACGACTGTTCTACTGGGACGTGGTGGCCCTCGGGCGCCCGGCCAGTGGTGAGCGTTTCGACCTCGGGCATTTCCAGGCGCATCTGGATATTCGCCGCGATGGCCGGCTGCTGTGGCATGAGCGCCAGCGCATCGTCGGCGATGACGGTTTGCTTGATTCGCCGATCGGACTGGACGGCAATCCGGTTTTTGCGACGTTGCTGGTCACCGGTGAGATTGATGCTGAACTGCTGGAGCGCTGCCGCTCGCTGGGCCATGAAGTGCGCGGGGATCTGACGCAATTGCCCGGACTTTTGGTCGCCCGTTGCCTGGCCAGTGAAGCATTGCTGGCGCGGGCCTGGCTGATCGAACTCTGGCGATTGCTCAGGCCTGCGCTGCTTGGCCGCGAAGCCCTGCCTCCCCGAATCTGGAACACCTGATTTTCTTCAACTGCCGACAATGGATTTCAAACGATGGACCTGACCCCACGCGAAAAAGACAAGCTGCTGATCTTCACCGCCGGCCTCGTTGCCGAGCGGCGACTGGCCCGTGGCGTGAAGCTCAACTACCCGGAAGCCATGGCTTTCATCTCGGCGGCGCTGCTCGAGGGCGCCCGTGACGGCCAGACCGTGGCCGAGCTGATGCATTACGGCACCACCCTGCTGACCCGCGATCAGGTGATGGAAGGCATCCCGGAAATGATCCCGGAGATCCAGGTCGAAGCGACGTTCCCCGACGGCACCAAACTGGTCACCGTTCACCAACCGATCGTCTGAGGCCGCGCCATGACTTACACCATTCGCGATGCCCTGCATGCCGACCTGCCGGCGATCCGCGACATCTACAACGACGCCGTGCTCAACACCACGGCGATCTGGAACGAATCCCCGGTCGACCTCGGCAACCGTCAGGCGTGGTTCAGCGCGCGCCAGGCCCAAGGCTATCCGATCCTGGTGATCGTCGACGCCGACAACACCACCCTCGGCTACGCTTCGTTCGGTGACTGGCGGCCGTTCGACGGTTTCCGTCACACGGTCGAGCACTCGGTCTACGTGCGCAGCGACCAGCGCGGCAACGGCCTCGGCCCGCAGTTGATGACCGCGCTGATCGAACGTGCGAAAACCTGCGGCAAGCACGTCATGGTCGCCGCCATCGAAAGCGGCAACGCCGCGTCGATCCGCCTGCACGAACGCGCCGGGTTCATCAGCACCGGGCAGATGCCGCAGGTCGGCACCAAGTTCGGCCGCTGGCTCGACCTGACGTTCATGCAACTGACCCTCAACCCTGGCGCGGAGCCGCCGCTCGCCAACAAGGAGTGACACCGATGAACCCCGCCCAACTGCGACGCGTCAATGCTGAAAGTTTTGCGCACTATCGTCAGGGCCTGATCGACCTGCTGCTCGACGCCGTGGGGTATGGCGCCAGCGTCGGCTTCATGGCTGATCTCGATGCCACTCAGGCCCGCGCCTATTTCGATGAAGTGCAGGACAACCTGAACAAGGGCAACGTCTTGCTGTGGGTGGTGGTCAAGGACGAGCAAGTGCAGGCCAGCGTGCAACTGGGCCTGTGCCAGAAGGCCAACGGTCTGAACCGCGCCGAAGTGCAGAAACTGCTGGTGCGCGAACACGCCCGGCGGCGCGGCCTCGGCCAGCAGTTGATGGAAGCGCTGGAACTGACGGCCCGCCAGTACAAGCGCGGCATGCTCTACCTCGACACCGAGGCCGGCTCCCCCGCCGAAGACTTCTACAAGGCCCTGGGTTACACCCGCGCCGGGGAAATTCCCGATTACGCCTGCGACCCGAGCGGCACGTATCGCCCGACAGCCCTCTATTACAAGATCCTGCAAGGAGCCCACTGATGATTCCCGGCGAATACCGGATCCAGCCCGGCGACATCGAACTCAACGTCGGTCGTCGCACGATCAGCCTGAAAGTGGCGAACAGCGGCGACCGGCCGATCCAGGTCGGTTCGCACTACCACTTTTTCGAGACCAACGACGCCCTGACCTTCGACCGCGCCGCCAGCCGTGGCATGCGCCTGAACATCCCGGCGGGTACGGCCGTGCGTTTCGAGCCGGGCCAGAGCCGCGAAGTGGAACTGGTGGATTACGCCGGGCACCGGCGGGTGTTCGGGTTTGCCGGACGGGTCATGGGTGACCTCTGAGTCCGCGTGTGTCGTTATTTTCCTGAAGGACGCTAGATGAAGATTTCCAGACAAGCCTACGCCGACATGTTCGGCCCCACCGTCGGCGACAAGGTGCGCCTGGCCGACACCGAGCTGTGGATCGAAGTTGAGCAAGACTTCACCACCTACGGCGAAGAAGTGAAGTTCGGTGGCGGCAAAGTGATCCGCGACGGCCAGGGCCAGAGCCAGTTGCTGGCGGCCGAAGTGGTCGACACTGTCATCACCAACGCGCTGATCATCGACCACTGGGGCATCGTCAAGGCTGACGTCGGCCTCAAGGACGGGCGCATCGCCGCCATCGGCAAGGCCGGCAACCCGGACGTCCAGCCGAACGTGAACATCGCCATCGGCGCCAGTACCGAAGTGATTGCCGGCGAAGGCATGATCCTCACCGCCGGCGGCATCGACACGCACATCCACTTCATCTGCCCGCAGCAGATCGAAGAAGCGCTGATGAGCGGCGTCACCACCATGATCGGCGGCGGCACGGGACCGGCCACCGGCACCAATGCAACGACCTGTACCTCAGGGCCGTGGCACCTGGCGCGGATGCTCCAGGCGGCCGATGCGTTCCCGATGAACATCGGCCTTACCGGCAAGGGCAACGCCAGCCTGCCGGAGCCATTGATCGAACAGGTCAAGGCCGGCGCCATTGGCCTCAAGCTGCACGAAGACTGGGGTACGACCCCGGCGAGCATCGACAACTGCCTGAGCGTTGCCGACCAGTACGACGTGCAAGTGGCGATCCACACCGACACCCTCAACGAGTCCGGTTTCGTTGAAACCACCCTCGGCGCATTCAAGGGTCGGACCATCCACACCTATCACACCGAAGGTGCCGGCGGCGGTCACGCGCCGGACATCATCAAGGCCTGCGGTTTCGCCAACGTGCTGCCGAGTTCGACCAACCCGACCCGGCCGTTCACCCGCAACACCATCGACGAACACCTCGACATGCTGATGGTCTGCCACCACCTCGACCCGAGCATTGCCGAAGACGTGGCTTTCGCCGAAAGCCGTATCCGCCGCGAAACCATTGCCGCCGAAGACATCCTCCACGACCTCGGCGCGTTCTCGATGATCAGCTCCGACAGCCAGGCCATGGGCCGAGTCGGCGAAGTCATCACGCGCACCTGGCAGACCGCCGACAAGATGAAAAAGCAGCGCGGCCCGTTGCCTAAGGACGGCGAAGGCAACGATAACTTCCGCGCCAAACGCTACATCGCCAAGTACACCATCAACCCGGCGATCACCCATGGCATCAGCCACGAGGTGGGTTCGGTGGAAGTCGGCAAATGGGCGGACCTGGTGCTGTGGCGCCCGGCATTTTTCGGCGTGAAACCGACGCTGATCCTCAAGGGCGGCGCCATCGCCGCGAGCCTGATGGGCGATGCCAACGCCTCGATCCCGACCCCGCAACCGGTGCACTATCGCCCGATGTTCGCCAGTTACGGTGGCTCGTTGCATGCCACCAGTCTGACGTTCATCAGCCAGGCCGCGCAGGAATCCGGGCTGCCCGAAGCGTTGGGCCTGAAAAAGAAAATCGCCGTGGTCAAAGGCTGCCGCGACGTGCAGAAAACCGACCTGATCCACAACGATTACCTGCCCAACATCGACGTCGATCCGCAGACCTATCAGGTCAAGGCCGACGGCGTGTTGCTCTGGTGTGAGCCGGCGGAAACCCTGCCGATGGCGCAGCGTTACTTTCTGTTCTGAGTCAGTGCCCCGGTCGTCGAGGCTTCCGACGACCGGGACTGCCGACACTTCAGCGGGTTGAAGTGTCCATCAAATAACGTGAAGGGCCAGGCTGCTCATCTTCGAGCCCGACCGTCAGCGGCTCGCCTGTTTCCAGGCGCGACAGGGCAATCAATTGCTGGTTGCGCTCGATACCGCGCTCGATCTCAAGCATTTGCACCGCCTCCTGGTACGCCGTGCTGGTCACGTCTTCATATTCATCCTCGAGTCGTTGCAGCTTTTCATCCGCGCTGCGCTTGAGTGCGCCGAGTGCATCCGGGTACTTCTCGGTCAGGTACTGCACCCAGTAATCACGGCTGATCAGTTCCTCATAGAACTGCTCCCCTTTTTCCGCCTTCACGACGGCGTCACGCGCCGTCGCCAGTTCCTCGCCCCTGATCGGCCGCGCAAACCGCATATGGCTGGGCTGCCCCGGCAGTTGCAGGCCGTCCTCCCAACCTGAAGTCAGACCGATTCGATATTGCAGACGCACTTCCGCCGGATCCGCATGACGGCCCATGCTGCGCGCCGCCAGTTTTTCCACCTCGCCCAGGCGAAACAGCTGGCGCGACAAATCGAGCAACGCCCGCCCCTTCGCGGCAAGATCCGGTTGCAGGTGTCGCAAGGCGTTGTACTCGAACACCTTCACCTCGATTTCACTGAGCGCCAGGGTGCGCCCATCGACGCAGGTCGTGTGCGTGGTCGCCATGGAAAACAGCGTATCGCGCAGCTCCTGGCTGCCATCGGCCGCCTCGACGATTTCCCAGATCCGTCGGGTCAGGTCGGCGCGAAAAACCCTGAACTCCTCGGTGTCCGGCATCCGGGAAAGCAGATGGAAGAAGGCTTCGTTGTCGGGTTCGGCAGCCAGCCGCTGCCACATCGCCCGATAACGCCCGGCGTCCTCCTGGGGGATGTTTTCAATCCACGGCGTCATTTGTTGCTCGAGAACCGTTTCGGCGAGTGCCGGAAGGACCTCATCCGGCTCGGGATCGCTATCGGTGCCCGCGCCCTCCGCATCGCTTTCGGTGGTGCTGCCCAGATCGTCGATCATCCGGTCGATATCGGCATACGTCATGCCCAGCGCGTCACGACGCCCATTCGCATCAGCGTACTCGCGCAGCCGAACGAGACTTTGCTGCGACATTTCGTAGTTTTCCGAAAGATTGCTGCCGGCAATCAGCGCAGCATGGCTGCCGTCATACAGCTGCGTTGGAATTGACGATAT
Organism: Pseudomonas allokribbensis; assembly: GCF_014863605.1. Lineage (NCBI taxonomy): Bacteria > Pseudomonadati > Pseudomonadota > Gammaproteobacteria > Pseudomonadales > Pseudomonadaceae > Pseudomonas > Pseudomonas allokribbensis. Next base: position 690,122 of record NZ_CP062252.1, on the reverse strand, counting down.
TTCGTTGTTGCTCAAGTCGATCGCCTGCAAGTGCGGGGCTTGCAATACTCCCTCCGGCCAGCCCGTGAGCAGGTTGTCGCGCAGATCCAGCCGCTCCAGCCGCCCGAGGCGAGCGACACTGAACGTGCGCAGGCTGTTATGGCTCAGATCCAGCCATTGCAATTGGGTCAACCCCTCAAGCGTTTGAGACAGCGCCGCAGAATCCGCAAGGCCGGTGAACGACAGTTCCAGTCGCGCCAGCTGACGCATTTGCCCGACAGGTTCGGGGAGAGCCGGCAAATGGTTGCCGCTGAGATTGAGTCGGCGCACCTGCGTGAATGCCCTGAGGAACGCATTGGAGCCATCGGTGGAAAGCTTGACCCCCGCCAGGTTCAGGGTGCTCACCGCAGGAAACACGTCCGTCAGCTCGGGCAGATTGCCTACTTGCAGACCGTCGAGGTTCAGCTCGCGATCAGTGACGCCATTCCAGTCGACCGTACCGTCCCGCCAGCATTCGATGATGCGCTGCGCAGCAATCTGGCGGGTGCGCGACGACACGACCCAATCCATACCGCGGGTTTCGTGGGTGAACAACCAATCGTTGAGGCGCCGCGTCAGCGACTCGAATGTCTGTTCCCAAGCGTCGATTCGCGCACTGATCTGCACCTCGGTCAGCCCCGCGCCCTGCATCCGTTCGATGGCCTGTTGTGCCCGAGTGTTGTCGTACTGCGGGCACAGGCGGCGCAAGCGCGCACCCCATCCGGCCGGCCCTTCAACAGCAGGCAACCGTGGCGGCAACGGCAACAGGCGCCGAGCGATGACCGAACCGCTTTCGGTGGGCGGTGTACGGTGACGCGGTTCCTCCAGCGCAAAACGCTGCAACGATCCGGGGGCCAGGCCTCGGGCGCCTTCGATCCTCTGCCGCGCAGTAGCGAGAGCGGCTTTGGCTTGCGGGTTCAACGGGGTGCCGGTCAGGCTGGTATCCAGCAACAATGCATCACGCGTCAGCAGCGCATCCGGCAGCGAGGTCAACTGACTGTCACTGAGGTCCAGCCAGGTCAGTTCCGGAAGATCCTCGGCACCGGCCGGCCATTCGCGCAGGGCCGTCGAACTCAGGTCCAGCGCCATCAGGCGATTCATGCCGCGCACGTCGACACGCTCCAGAGGGTTATCGTGCAGGTTCAGGGTTTCGAGCGCCGGCAGATCGCTCGGCTCCAACGGCAGTTCGGTCAAGCCACAATGGCTCAGGTCGAGGGTATCGACCCCGCGGAAGGTGCGGATGAAACCGCGCAACTGTTCGACCGGGGCCTGCAACCCGGCCAGATGCAGGCTTCTGACGTGGCTGAAACCTTCAGCAGACAAGACCGGCAGACTGTCCACGGGAGAACCCAGAAGATCCAGCACCGACGGATCGGTGGGCAAACTGACGTACAGGTTGAAAAACACGCTTTCGGTGCGCGCGCCGTAGCGCTGGAACAAGCCACTGCGCCAATTGCTCCGCAAGGTTTCGGCGACTGCCGAGCGTGCGGCGCCACCGTTGGCGATGGTCGGTTCGGAACCGACCCACTCCGTCAGCCGGTTGAGTTCGCTGAACTGTTCACTCAGGGCTTCGATGGCGACGAGCCGGCTCCCGGCATCTGTCCATTGCGTCTTGAAACCATTGCTCAGGACATCGAACAGGCTGGACTCCATGCCGACAAAACGCTTGAGCTCACCGCGACAGTAGTCGGCAACCATTTCGTCCAGATCGACCAAGTGTCGAGGCTGGCTGCGGACGAATTCGTAGATCGGTTTGAACACCCGGCGCGGGAACTTCGACCAGTCCAGCGACAGACCGGATAACAGTCGCTGATGACCTTCATAGATTTCCATCGGCAGCGCATTGATCGAGGTTGATCGCAGGTTCAGACGCTCCAGTCGTGGCAAATCCAGAACGCCGCGCGGCCATTGGTGCGTTGACGGGCTGCCGATTTCGAGCCTGCGCAGCTGGCGCATGCCGCTGAAATCAAGCTGCACCGGCACCACTGGGTTGGCGCCGCTGCCGGTACAGTGCAGTTCCAGTTCCTCGAGCCGGATCAGTTCCCTGACCCTCGACGCCACCGCGCTCGTGATGGGTGTGGCCAGTTTCAGCCGGGTCATGTGTCGCAGTGTCTTCAAGGTCGCGAAGACCTTGTCGAATTCCGCGATGCCAGTGCTCATCACCAGCTTTTCAACATTGGGGAACGCTGCAAGCGTGTCACCCACTACCGGGGTGCGCAGTGTCAGTTCGCGCACGTGAGAGAAATCCGCCGTCAATGACGGCAACGGAGCATCACTGATGATCGTGAGGCGCGCCGCTTGAGCGTTGTGTTCGGCCAACGGTGCGTTGCGCCAACAGTCCTTTATGTTTTGCACCACGCTGACGAATTCGTCGCGGGTACTGCGCAGGCGCAGGTTCTGTGACATCAGCCATTGATCAAGCGTTGTTTCCAGCTCTCGCCATTCGCTCATTCGATTGTTGAGCAAATGAAAGATCTGTTGGTCGGTCTTGCCCAGCCGCCATTGCTCAAGAATGAAGCCGCGGGCCTGGACGTCGGTCAATCCCGGATAGACGTTCTGCACGTGCCCGATCAACACCGAGTCCGGCCCCGGTCCATCGCCGCTGGCGGGATAGCCAAGCAGTTTGGGGGCAATACGTTGCGGCGGCTTGAACCAGGGTTTTCCTGCGGTGCCTGCGCGCAGAATCCCGGCCGACTGACTGCGTTCGGCGAGCGCCCGATCAACGATTGCGCCCTGCAACTCGACGCTCTGCCCGACGTTCGGCAGCCCCAGCGCATGACGTGCCTGATCAGGCAAGGCGTGCATCAACGAGGCGAAAAAGTTGTCGCCTCTGAACGGAATGCTGTTGAGCGGCTCGCCTCGTTCATTGGCGGCTTGATAGCGTCCCCGTACTTGACCAGATACTTGTGTTCGGAGACCGTTTCGCTGCCGATGGCATCCAGCATCGGGCCGCTGATACTGCCCTCGCGGATTTCCAGACGCACGTCATTGGACCAGCCCGGTAGCCGTCCCAACGTCTGCAACGCGAGATGGCGGCTGTCAGCCGAGGCCATGGTTTCACGGTGCAACCCGGCCAGTGCCCTTGTCATGCGGCCTGCCTGGCCATACCAGCGACCGAGCTCCTGTAAATGCGACGGGACCTTCGCGGCGCTGTCCAGTCGTGCCAGTTCTTCGGCATCGGCTTGTCCCAATGCAGCCGTTGCCGCACGTTCGGATAGTCCGGGGACGACTCGCTGCAGCTTTGTCGCCCGGGGATCGACTGGCTCGGTTCCCTTGAGAAGGCTGTCGAACAACGCGGGCTGATGCGTGCTGGCGAAGTCGGCAATCTGTCTGGAGAACTCCCGCGCCCGTGCCGACCGAACGCGTGCAGGCTCGCCACCCAACAAGCCAATCGTCTCCGCTTCATCCAGCGCCGCGAGTATTCGGGTCGGCAGCTGACCGTTCAACACCTCGGCCCGGCTGATCCGGATCGGCGCCTTGCCGCCGCGCTTCGTCCCGTAACTGCGCGCCCTCCCCGAGAGTTCAGGGCTGTCGTAGATCTTCAGCACTCGTCCGAACGGCCAGCGTGGCATGTCGGGAAGCAGCGCCAGCAGATGCAGAAAACGACTGTCGATCGCCTGTGTGCCGGCGGCCTGCCCGACGATCAGTCCCGCGTCCCGCTCGGCGTTGAACAGGCGCATGGCGTCCGCCAGTTCCGGCGGCGGCAAGGCATTGTCCAGGTGCATCTTGCGTAAGGCGTTGTCGCTGACACCGGCGACATCCGCCAGCGTCAGCAACTGCGCGTCAGCGAAGGGCTCGGTGCTGTGGCCGATGCGCCGCAACAGCGTCAATCGATCCCAGTCCTGTGGGCGTTCCAGGGTATGCCGCCATGCGCCGGCACCGTTGTGCGCCAGGGGCGGCTGATAGGCCTGCGGATCGCTCGGATGCTGGATGCGCCAGGCCTTGAGCGACTCGTCATAAGCCTGCTGGTAGTTCTTGCCGTCGAGCCGGATGCAGGTTTTTTCTCCGGCCTCGTATTGCCCCAGCGCATTCGGCATCGCGTGCGGATCCAGCGTAACCGGACTCTCGTAGCCACTCAGGTCAGGCTTCCACAAACGGGTCGTGCCGTCGGGTAATTCCACCTGATGCAGGTTCTCGATGACCGGCACCGATTTCGCAGCCGTCAGCCGAGCGAGCCCCTTTCCGGCCCCCGCCATCAAGGCAATCAACGCGAGATTCTGCGCGACATCGACCAGATGGGCCCTGGCAGCCTTGCGATCACCCTCGCTCCACTCGATGGCATCTTCAAAGGTTTCTTCGAACAGTTGCCCGGTCATTACCACCATCATCACTTCACCGAGCACCGGCACGAACAACGAGACCCCCATCAGCACCAGCATGCCGATGTTCAACAACGCGGCGAGCTTCTCCGAACGCACCCTGGCGTCGACATCCGCCGTGGGCACGGCATGGCTGCGGGCATCGGCGATCAACCGGTCACGATGCTGCTCGAACTGGTAATTCCACAGGTCGACATTGTCCGACCAGATCCCGCCCCCCTTGCGAGACAGGCCAACCGGGTTCAGATACGGCTCAGCATTCGGCACCTGTTCGATCGGCGGCGCAGGTGGCAATTCGCGGATCCCTGTCAGCGCGGCGTTGATCGGGTTGAGTGCCTTGAAAAACTCGTTGAGCAGTGGCTCGTAGGGCGCCAGTCTTTGCGTGAACGTGCGGTTCGGCGTGTCGTCGGTGAATTGGCCGAAATAGCGCGGCCGGTCGGCATAGGCGACGAACTGACTGAAAAAGCGCTGGTAGGCATTCGGTTCGGCGGGATGAGTTTGAGTCGCGTCGCGTGCGGTAAACCGCTGCTTGAACATCGCTGCGATTTCCCGCCGCTTGTAGCGTTTGAGCGGGTGGTAGGGATCACCCGGGATATACAGGATCGAGTCGTCGCTGTAGCGATACTTCTCGCTGATCGTGAACATCACGCAACCGGTCATGCGCCGACCCATCAGGCCCAGATCACGGAACCAGATCTGCCGACGGCCCTGACGCGGCGCCAGTTCGCCGTTGAGGATCGAGCGAATCGAGGCGTAGTCCTCGTGTCCGATATCACCTTTGACCAATGCCAGTTCGGCCGCCGCACGCAACGCGGCTTTATGCGCGGCGACGAATTTGTCGCGCAGCACGTGTTCGGTCACCGCGTCCTTGGGGCGCAGGAAATCCCTGAGGTAAGCCTGATATTTCGCCCCGATGTCCAGCGAACGGCACAGACCGGTGAATTGCTCGACCGTCAGAGTCGTGCTCATCGGTGCAAGCGTGCCGGGTGTCGAGGTTTCCCTGCGAAATCCCGAGGTTTCATGAAAGGCGCCACGTTTACATTCAGGGGCTTCGAAGTTATGCAGAGCTGCCTGTAGCAAGGGCAGCTTCAGGACTTCGAAAAAATCGATTTCAATGGCAAAGATCCCTATCTCCACCGGTTTGTTCAGTACCAGCCAGGTCTTGTTGACGTCCAGCGTCACGTTGAAGCGGTCCTTGAGGGCCTTGGTCAGCAATGGCGCGGCGAAGCTGTCGATGTCCTGGAAACCCGACATGGCCTTGTCCAGGCGAGCCTGGGCAGCGAGGCTGGCAGTCACGGCGTCGCCCACCGCCTTGCGTTGATCGCGCGATGCTTGGCTGTACCAGTCCGGTCGGGCGGTATCGGCATTTTTCAACACGTCTCGCTGATGAGCCGGTGCATTGATCAGCCAGTCGGGGATGGCCTGCTGAAGAAAACCGGCGTGCAGACTTTGCGTCACGACCGGCCCCGGCGGCGGTGCAGCATGATCTGGCGAAGGCGAGGTGACAGGGATTTCGGACATGATTTCGCTCCTTGAAATGGAGCGAAAGCAGACCATGGCGAACCTCCGTGGCTGCGGTATATATGTCTCGCAGTACGGCGTCTTGTCAGCGGAAATGTCAGGCTCGAGCGGCGCTATCTTTCCCGCGCAAAGGGACTAATATTCGAACGCCCCGCCTTGAATTTCCAGGAACCCGGACATGCGTTTATCCGAATTCATCAGGCAACACGCGGATCACATCGTCGAGGAATGGGAGCAGTTCGCCCGTACGATCACGCCGGCGGCCGACAATATGGATCAGACGGCGCTGCGCGACCATGCCAAGGCCATCCTGCTGGCCGCCGCGCGGGACATGGACACCGCACAGACCGTCCACGAGCAAATCGCCAAGGCCAAGGGCGAAGGCCCCGAGAAAACCCCGAGCCTGGACGAGGCCGGCGCCAGCCACGGTGAGTTGCGGCATACGGTGGGGTTCGACCTGGTGCAGATGACCTCCGAATTCCGTCACCTGCGCGCCTGTGTGATTCGCTTGTGGGTCAACTCATTGCAGTCGCCGGACATGGCGTATTTTCAGGACATGATCCGCTTCAACGAAGCCATCGACGAAGCGCTGGCGGAATCCACGGCAGCCTACGCCGAGCAGGTCAACCGCTCGCGCGACATTTTCCTCGCCATCCTCGGTCACGACCTGCGCGCGCCGCTGCAAGCGGTCAGCATGTCGACCGAAGTGCTGATGCGCAAAACCACCCTGGAAGGCGATGCGCTGACCTGCGCGCTGAACATCAAACACGGTGCGCGGCACATGGCGGCCATGGTCAGCGATCTGCTCGAACTGGTGCGCAGTCGCCTCGGCAAAAGCCTGCCGATCAACCCTGTCCCCATGGACCTGGCAGAAGCCGCGCGCCGGGCGATCGCCGAAGCCTGCGCCGGGAATCCGGAATGCGATCCGACACTGACCATCAGCGGCGATACCCGGGGTGCCTGGGATGCCGGACGGATCGATCAGTTGTTGCAGAACCTGATCGGCAACGCTTTGCAGCATGGCTCTGATCTCCGCGAGGTAAGCGTTGATCTGCGCGGCGACACCGACAACGTGTGCCTGAGCGTGCATAACGACGGCACGCCGATCCCCGAAGAGGCCATCGGCACGATTTTCGATCCGTTGGTACGCAGCGCCGACGAAGAACTCGGGCAGCCGTCGACCAGCCTCGGTCTGGGGCTGTTCATCGTCAAGGAAGTGGTGACCGCCCACGGCGGGACGATCGAAGTCAGTTCAAGCGAAGCCAACGGAACGCTGTTCAGCGTGACGTTGCCCAGACAGGTTTGAAGCGCTACTCGACCACCAGCCGCGCCAGACGCTGGCGCAGCATCCGGTTCTCGGCCCGCAATTCCTTCACTTCTTCCAGCAGGTCCAGCGCCAGGGCGACGCCTTCCCATTCCAGCTCCAGATCGCGCCGCAGCTTGACGGCGCGTTTGGCCAAGGCCAGTTCGTAGTCGGTGAAGCGCCATTCCCGGGGCTGCGCGCCCTGAGGTTCGAGGATGCCGTGTTCGACGATTTCGATCACGTAGACGTCCGACAGGTCGGCCGCCTCACAGAATTCTGCCATGTCCAGTTGAACGATCAGGGGGCTGCTCATGATGGGCTACTCCGTCGCCGGGTTCAGAAGTTCTCTCGCGGGTTGAAGGCGGCTTTCTTCGCCAGTTCCTGCCACAGCGCCTTGACGTCATCGCCCGCAGCCTTCGGCATCACGGCCTTGAGCTGGACGAACAGATAACCACGCTCGCCGGCCTTGTTCTGCAGACCATGGCCCTTGGCGCGCATGCGCTGGCCGTTCTGGCTGCCGGCCGGGACCTTGAGGTTGATCTTGCCGGTCAGGGTCGGCACGGCCACTTCGGCACCCAGCGCCAGTTCCCACGGTGCCAGCGGCAAGGTGATGATCAGGTTTTCGCCTTCGACATCGAATTTCGGGTGCGGCGCGAAACGGATGGTCAGGTACAGATCGCCATTGGCACCGCCACCGATGCCCGGTGCACCCTGGCCCTTGAGGCGGATGCGCTCGCCGTCGGTCACGCCCGCCGGGATCTTCACGTTCAGGCTCTTGCTGGTGTTGCTGACGTGCTGGCCGGAACCGTTGTATTGCGGCACCTGGAAGCTGATTTTTTTCGATTCGTTCGAAAGCGTCTCTTCGAGAAAGATCGGCAGTTCCAGTTCCACGTCTTGCCCTCGCCGTCCGGCGCTGCGGGATTGCCGGCCTTCGCCGCCACCGAAACCGGGGCCGCGATTGCCGAAGATCGAACTGAAGAAGTCCGAGAAGTCACCGGTGTCGCCACCGCCGCCACCAAAGCCGCCACGGCTCTGCCAGCCCGGTGGGCCCTGGAACGGCTGACCGTGCTGGCCGTAGCGGCGCAGGTCATCGTATTCGGCGCGCTTGTCGGCGCTTTTCAGCGCTTCATAGGCTTCCGAGGCATCCTTGAACTTGGCCTCGGCGTCTTTTTCCTTGCTGACATCGGGGTGGTATTTGCGCGCAAGCTTGCGATAGGCCGCCTTGATTGCCTTGTCGTCAGCCGTCGGCTCCACGCCGAGTATCTTGTAATAGTCTTTGAAGTCCATTGAAGGAGTCACCATCCGTTATCGATTTCGCGCCGCCGTCAGCATGCGCCGATTCGCGCGTGCCAGGTTGACCGATCTCAAACTTGTGACCGGGTGGCGCTGCAGAAGTTTATCGGCAGTGGACGGCGGTTCTTGCGACCGCCGGTATGTCTGCCGGCCCATGCCAGCAAGTTTGGGGCAAAGCGGCGACTTTCAAGCAAGCTTAGTCGTGAAATAGCAGATGACTGGCCTTCGAATCTGTCGCGCACTGGCATACACTGCGCGGCCGTTTTTTTGACCGGAACCGAAAGACCATGAAAGACGCCTCTCCAGCCCGTGCCTGCGGCATCGACTTCGGCACGTCCAACTCCACCGTCGGCTGGCTGCGCCCCGGCATGGAAACGATGATCGCGCTGGAAGACGACAAGATCACCCTGCCGTCGGTGGTCTTCTTCAACATCGAAGAGCGCCGCCCGGTCTACGGTCGCCTGGCGCTGCACGAATACCTGGAAGGCTACGAAGGCCGGCTGATGCGCTCGCTCAAGAGCCTGCTCGGTTCCAAGCTGATCAAGCACGACACCAGCGTCCTCGGCACCGCGATGCCGTTCAAGGACTTGCTCGGCCTGTTCATCGGCCAGCTCAAGAACCGCGCCGAAGCGGCCGCCGGTCGTGAGTTCGAGCAGGTGGTGCTGGGCCGTCCGGTGTTCTTTGTCGACGACGATCCGCTGGCCGACCAGGAAGCCGAAGACACCCTGGTGGAAGTGGCGCGCAAGCTCGGCTTCAAGGACGTGTCGTTCCAGTACGAGCCGATCGCTGCGGCCTTCGACTACGAGTCGACCATCGAAAAGGAAGAGCTGGTACTGATCGTCGACATCGGCGGTGGTACGTCGGACTTCTCGCTGGTGCGCCTGTCGCCCGAGCGTCGGGGCATGGATAACCGTCACGACGACATCCTCGCCACCGGCGGTGTGCACATCGGCGGGACCGATTTCGACAAGCAACTGAGCCTGCAAGGCCTGATGCCGCTGTTCGGCTACGGCAGCCGCATGAAGAGCGGCGCGTTCATGCCGACCAGTCACCACATGAACCTGGCGACCTGGCACACCATCAACTCGGTGTACTCGCAGAAATCGACCCTGGCCCTGGGCAGCATGCGTTACGACATCGAGGACACCGGCGGCATCGACCGTCTGTTCAAGCTGATCGAACAGCGCGCCGGGCACTGGCTGGCGATGGAAGTGGAAGAAACCAAGATCCAGCTGACCCACAACGACAGCCGCCACGTGCCGCTGGACCGGATCGAATCCGGGCTGAGCGTCGAGCTGACCCGGGCCTTGTTCGAATCGGCGATCGATTCGCAACTGGAGCGCGTGCGCGGCAGCGTCACGCAATTGCTGGCGGACGCCAATGTGGAGGTGGGTCAGGTCGATACGGTGTTCTTCACTGGTGGTTCCAGCGGTATCCCGGCGCTGCGCAACAGCGTCTCGGCGATGCTGCCAAACGCGCGGCATGTGGAAGGCAACATCTTTGGCAGCATCGGCAGCGGCCTGGCGATTGAAGCCATGAAACGCTATGGCTCGATCAACTGACACTACGATGATCGTTCCCACGCTCCGCGTGGGAATGCCGCCATGGACGCTCTGCGTCCGCTGTTGAGGCTGTGACGCGGAGCGTCACGGGATGCATTCCCACGCAGAGCGTGGGAACGATCATTGCGGCTTCTAAACCATCCCGCCCAGCTTCAACTCACTCTTCAGATACGCGTAATAAATCGGCCCCGCCACCACCCCCGGCAGGCCGAACGCGGCCTCGAACACCAGCATCGCCAACAGCAACTCCCAGGACTTGGCACTGATTTGCCCGCCGACGATGCGCGCGTTGAGGAAGTATTCGAGCTTGTGGATAAAGATCAGGTAGCCCAGCGCGGCAATCGCCACCCAGATCGACAGCGACAGGCCGACGATAGTGATCAGCGTGTTCGACATCAGGTTGCCGATCACCGGCAGCAAGCCGAGCAGGAACGTCAGCACGATCAGGGTCTTGGTCAGCGGCAGCTTGATCCCGAACAGCGGCAGGATCACCGCCAGGAAGATCCCGGTGAAGAAGGTGTTGAGCAGGGAAATCTTGATCTGCGCAAAAACGATATTGCGAAACGCCTGAACCAGCAGGTGCAGACGATCGAACAATGCGGCCGCCAGCGGCTTGCGCTTGGTGACGTCCGGTACGCGCTGCAGCGCGATGATCGCGCCGAGCACCATGCCGATCAGCAGGGTCACGAACATGTGCGCCGCGTCCTTGCCCACCAGTTGCAGGTCGGACAAGTGCTTGCTCAGCCATTCACCGATGGCCACGCGAAACTCAGCGGCACTGGCCGGCAGATACGCATCGACAAACGGCGGCAGTTGCCCGCGCGCACGATCGACCACGCCCATGAATTTGTCGAGGGAAGCCCCGGGGTTTTCCGCCTCGTGCAGCAGGAAACTGATGGCCCCGGCAAAGATCAGCGCCAGCACACTCACCACCAGCGTGCCCAGCAACGCCACCGCCAGCCAGCGCGCGCGGCGGCCTTCGATCAGCCGTTGCAGTTGTGGGGTGAGCATGTTGACCAGCTCGAACACCAGCAGCCCGGCCAGCAGACTGGGCAACAAGCGCAGCGGCAGCACCAGCAGCAAACCGCCGAAAATGATGATGCAACTGACCCAGAACACAACATGACGCTCAGAAAACGTTGGCATACAGCCTCAAAACGAACGGCGTAAAAGGATTGGCAGTCTGCCAGCGATCCAGCGCCGAAGCGAGCGGATGCCCTGCCGCTCGCTGCGATCTGTCGATCTTATTTTTTCTTCAGGCAATCACTCATGAAGGTTTTGCGCGCATCGCCGGTCAGGGCCTTGGTCTTGGCGTCGGCATTACAGGTTTTCATCTTTTCCTGCTGCGGGGTCAGGGTCTTGGCGTCGTTGGCCGCCGGCGCTGCCTTGAGGCAAGTGCTCATGAAGGTCTTGCGCTCATCGCCTTTCAGGCTCTTGGCCGTGGCGTCGGCGTTGCAAGTGGTCATCTTGTTCTGTTGCGCCGTGGCGGCAAAACCCTGGGAGCACAGCAGCAGACCGATCATCAACAAAGGGACACGCAACATCTTCATGGAGTTTTCTCCTTGTTGCCGCATCGATGGAGGCGGCCTCCGGCTGAGTGTAGTCAAAGCTTGTTACACCTTCCTAGTCTCCAGATGGCTACGCCGGTATTGTTCCGGCGTACATCCGGCCTGCCGGGCAAACATGGCGATGAACGCCGAGCCGCTGCTGTAGCCGAGATCGAAGGCGATTTCCTGCACACTGCGCGTACTTTCCAGCGCCTCGATGGCCGCGAGATAGCGCAGCCGCTGGCGCCATTCGCCGAAACTCATCCCCAACTCCCGCACGAATTGCCGGGCCAGCGTGCGCTCGCTGACATGCACCTGCGCCGCCCAGTGCGCCAGCGGTTCATTGTTGCCGGGCTCGGCCTGCAGGGTTTCGAGGATGGTCAGCAACCCGGGACTGCTGGCGTATGGCAGATAACACTGATGAACCGGCGCCTGCCGCAACTGATCTACCAGCACCTGGGCCAGGCGCTGGTCGGCATCGAACGCGGGGATCTTCACATCCCGGGCGGCGAAGTCCTTGAGGATTGCCTTGAGAATGTCGCTGATCGCCAGGGTACAGGCCTGCGCCGGCAAATCCGCGCACACCTCGGGCGCCAGGCACACCGCCCGATAATTGACTGGCTGATGACTGTAGAAACTGTGCTCGACCTGCGGCGGCACCCACACCGCGTACTGCGGCGGCGACATGAAACGGCTGCCGTCGACATCCATGTGCAGCACGCCGTGGGCCGCGTATTCCAGCGTGCCCCACGGATGGCGGTGCGGCGCGGCGTATTCGTGGGCGTTGAAGTCGGCATAGCGGAAATACACCGCCGACGGCAGTTCGCTGAAATCCAGCAGATCGATGTGTTTACTGTTCATGCTGTCCGGAATCAGAGGCAGGTTGTCCGGTTCGCAGTATAGGCCTGCATCCAGACAGGGGATAATCACCGTTCATCAACGTACTGGTTTCTCCTCCCATGCAATACGCGTTTCCCCTGCTGGCGATTTTCATCTGGGCCGGCAACACCGTGATCAACAAGCTGGCTGTCGGTGCGATCTTCCCCGCCGAAATCGGCTTCTACCGCTGGCTGCTGGCCGGTTTGCTGTTTACCCCGTTCATGCTCAGGAAGGTAATCGCGCACTGGCCGCAGATCCGCCCGAACCTGGGCAAGATTTTCATCCTTGGCGTGCTCGGCATGGCGGTCTATCAGAGCCTGGCCTACTTCGCCGCGACCATGACCACCGCCACCAACATGGGCATCATCCTGTCGCTGATGCCGTTGATGTCGCTGGCCATGGCAATCATCAGCCTCGGCCAGCGCCTCACCGCCGGCGCGCTGGTCGGTGCGGTGCTGTCTTTCGCCGGTGTGCTGGTGGTGGTGTCGTCCGGCAGCCTCGGCGCGCTGCTGCAACACGGGGTGAACCTGGGTGACGCGATGATGCTGATCGCTACCCTCGCCTACGCGATCTACAGCACTCTGCTGAAAAAATGGCAGCTGCGCCTGCCGCCGCTGGTGTTGCTGTACTTGCAGGTGCTGGTGGCGGTGGTGGTGCTGTTTCCGCTGTACGCCGTGTCGCCGAAAACCGGCCTGACCCTGCATAACATTCCGCTGGTGCTGTACGCGTGCCTGCTGGCCTCGATGCTCGCGCCGCTGGCGTGGATGCAGGCCGTACAGTGCCTGGGCCCGAGCCGGACCACGCTGTTCTTCAACCTGCTGCCGTTGATCACCGCGCTGATTGCCGCGGTGGTGTTGAAGGAACAACTGGCGATGTATCACCTGGTAGGCGGTTTGCTGACCTTGGGCGGGGTGATTCTTTCCGAGCGCTGGACGACCGTCCTCGGCCGCTCCCGCACCCCGAGCGCCGCCTAGACCCCGGCGGCTTTCAACCGCGCCGCGTGCTCGACAAACAGCCGCACCGGGTCCGCGCCTTTGCCGACCAGTCCCAGTGACTGGTTGACGATGTCGAAGTGATCCATCGGGTAGTCATCACCGATGACCGTGCCCAGGTGCGAGCTGTAGCGTCCGACCATGCCGTCGCACTGCCCCGGCTCGCGCACGAAGGTCTTGGCAAACAACCGGCAACTGCGATTGGTGCCGTCGAACAGGTTGCCACCGCGGTCGGTCTTGCCCGGCTGCAAGGTGCCGGACCACGAGTAATAACGCACGCCGTTGACCTCTTCCGGCCCCTGCCCGCCCCAGGTTTCCGGCAAGCCCTGTGGATAACGCTGGTTGAACAGCGCCACGCCTTCGGTGGTCAGGGAATGGTGTGAGGCGTGGATATCCACCGGCAGTTTCGGCCCGTGGTAACCGGTTTCCATGAGTGCCATCAACCAGCCGACAAAACGCAGCAGCGCCTCAAGAATGCGGCCCCGGGCACTGTCTGCCGGATAGTGTTTCGCCAGATAGTCGGCCAGTTCCGAACCGTGATTGGGTCCGGCCACCGACGTCACCGACGCCACCAGATCCGGGCGCTTCGCCGCCGCGTAACGCGCCGTCAGCGAGCCCTGGCTATGGCCGAACAGATTGACCCTGGCGGCGCCGGTCTCGCGCAGGATTTCATCGATGCGCGCCAGCAACTGCTCGCCACGCACTTCGGTGGAATTGAGCGGCGACACCTGCACCGCAATCACCGTCGCACCACCCCGGCGCAACGCGGCGATGATCCCGTACCAGTACGGGTACAGCACCAACCGGATAAACCCGAGCATTCCCGGCACCAGCACCAGTGGATAACGTGTGGCCGAATCCTGCGACATGGGCAGACATCCCTGTGGTCGGTGGGTGGATGCATGACGTGCAAAACGCCCGCCAAGCATCCTCCTCGATGATGACAACTCCACGACCAGCCTACTTCAGCCCCACCACCCCCGCCACAATCAGCCCCACCGACAGCAACTTCACCAGCGTCAGGCTCTCGCCCAGCAGCGCGAAACCGAGAAACACCGTGCCGAGCGAGCCGATGGCGGTCCAGATCGGGTAGGCGATGCTCACCGGCAGCTCGCGCATTGCCAGGGTCAGGAAATAAATCCCGCCTACCGCCGCGACCACGGTAACCAGCGACGGCCACAGCCGGGTGAAACCCTCGGCGTACTTCATGCCCATGGCGAAGGTGACTTCGAACCCGGCGGCAATCAGCAGAAACAGCCAGGCCACTTAGAACTCCCGGGCCAGGTCGAGCAAGCGCTGCTCGGCCTCAGCCACCGACACCGCGAAGGTGCGTTCGGCGGATTCCTCGCCCTCGGCTGCGACCACCGTGACGTCGTTGATGCCGATGAAACCCAGCGCCGTGCGCAACCATGGATCGGCGTGGTTCAGCGCCTCCAGCTCGCCACCCGGGCCGAAACCGAAACCGCCGCGACTGGTGACGATCAGCGCTTTCTTGCCGCGCAACAGCGGCGTGTACTGGGCGATGCCATTGTCCAGGGTGTGATCGAACGTCAGGCCCAGGCGCACGATCTGGTCGACCCAGGCCTTGAGGCCGCTGGGCACGTTGAAGTTGTACATCGGCATGGAAATCAGCAGCAGGTCGTGCTCGAACAACTCGCCCACCAGTTGATCGCTGAGGGCCAGATCGGCCTGCATCGACAGCGGCCGAGCCTCGGGCTCCGGGTAAAACGCCGCCGCGACAAACGCTTCATTCACCGCCGGAATCAATGCACGCCCGACTTCACGGCGGGTGACCTGAGCCTGTGGATGACGGATTTGCCAGGCGCTGAGAAAACTTTCCGCCAGGCGCCGCGAATGGGAGCGCTCACCGCGTGGGCTGGCATGGATCGCAAGAATCTTGCTCATCTGAATCTCCTTGGGACTAGACTTGAGTGGCTGTGTGACGCCAGATTGCTGCCATTAACTCACCGCCTCAAATGAGCAAAAATCAGTCTGGATGAATTGATTTCATCCATGGAGTTTTCATGTTCGCTTCATTGCCGCTGACCGCCCTGCGCGCGTTCGAATCCGCCTCACGGCTATTGAGCTTCAAGGCTGCCGCCGAAGAACTGGCGGTGACGCCGACGGCGATTTCCCATCAGATCCGCTCGCTGGAGGACTGGCTCGGCGTGGCGCTGTTCGAACGCCTGCCGCGTCAGGTGCGACTGACCGAGGGTGGCGAGCGGCTGTTCCGCAGCCTGCACGGGGCGTTTCTGGAGGTGGCGCAAAGCGTCGACACCCTGCGCCCGCAACGCAGCGGCAGCAGCCTGACGCTGTCGACCACCGCCGCCTTCGCCGCGCTGTGGCTGGTGCCGCGACTGGGGCGGTTTTACGCGAAACACCCGAACATCAATGTGCGGCTGGACACCCATTGCGAAGTGATCGACCTGCATCAGGACGCCAGCGTCGATCTGGTGTTGCGCTACAGCCTCGACGACTACCCGAACCTCTACGGGTTGTGCCTGTTCGATGAATCGTTCGGCGTGTACGGCTCGCCGGAACAGGTGGCACTGGCCGCCCGCCGCACCCCGGCGTTGATCAGCGTGCGTTGGCATAACTCGAAGCTCTACGCCCATGGCTGGGAAGCGTGGTGCGCGCAGTCAGGCGAGAACTGGTTGAAACAGCACCCGGCGATCCGCGAATACGACGAAGAACATTACGCGCTGCAAGCCGCCATCGCCGGGCAAGGGCTGGTGCTGGCGAGCAATATTCTGGTGTCGGAGAGCGTCGCCAGCGGTCTGCTGGTGCCGTACAAGGGCGAGGTGCAAGTCGATGGCGCCGGTTACAGCGCCCTGTGCGTTCCAGGGCGCGAGCGGCATCCACCGGTGAAAGCGTTTTTTGCCTGGCTGCGCGATGAGGCGCTGCTGTCGGGACTGTCGCCGCGATCGTAGCCTCGGCCCGAAGCTACGATCATTGGCGGTCTATCGGGTGGGTTTGACGGTCACCGGCGCCTTGCCTGCCTTCATCTGCTCCAGCAACGGCGCGCACTGATTCGGCTCGCCGCCGCTCGGCGCCACCAGCGCCAGCAGCCCCGCCGCCGGCGCGGCGATCACGCCCAGCGCCACCATGCCGGCCCCGCGCAGGATCAGCGGCACCGCTTTCACCCCGGCATCCGGCTTGATGAATTTGCCGCGTACGTACAACGGCGAGCGCAGGGAGATCAGACGCCAGCCCTTGGATTCCGGGGTCACGGTCAGGTCCAGTTGCTCGGTGGCCATGTTCGCCGTGCCGTCGATGTAGATGATCGCGTTCTCGGTATCGAACACGAACAGCCGCGTGGTCGCCAGCCCGGTCTTGATGTCGAAGTCCGCCGCCGCGCAGTTGATCTTCACTTCCTTGTCGCCAAAGACTTTACCGACCACGTAGTTGCCGACGTTGAGGCCCGCCAGTTCCATCAGCTCACGACTGATCGCACCATCATTGATCAGCATCTTCAGGTTGCCGTTGGCACCGCCCAGCAGCTTGGCCACCGAGTTGCCGCGACCGCTGATGTCGGCGTCACCATTGAGTTCACCGAAACTGGTCTTCATCGGTTCGAAGGTCGGGAACAGTTGCTTGAGCTTGAACTTGCGCGCGGTCAGTTTTGCCCGACCTTCCAATGGTTCAGTGCGGCCATTGAGGCGGATCTGCGCATCAAGGTTGCCGCCGGCCACGCCGAAGCGCAGCGGCTCCAGGCTCAGTTCGCCGTCGTTGAGTTTGAGGTGGGTATAGAGGTCGGTGAACGGCAGCTTCTCGCTGTGGACGATGCGTTTGCCGGTGAATTCGACGTCGGCGTCCATATCGCGCCAGCGCTCGGTCTTGAACTCTTCCACCGGCAGCACTTTGTCCGCCGGCTGTTTGCTTTCACCGCCGCGGGCCTTTTGCTTGTCATTGGAGTCGGCACCGATCAACGGTGCGAGGTCGGCGAACAGCAGTTGATTGGACAGCAGCGCGCCACTCAGCTTGGGCCGTGGCTGACTGGCGACGTAGGCGAGATCGCCGTGAATGTCGCTGCCGCCGATCTTGCCGTTGAACTGTTCATAGCGGAACTGCGCGCCGTCCGGCTCATGCAGTTTGGCGATCAAATGACCGTCGGTGGCGTATGGCGGTGTGTCCGGGAGGGTGACACCGGTCAGCGGATAGAGATTGCCCAGGCTGGCGCCCGCCAGTTTCAGGCGCAGGTCGAGGGCGCCCAGGTTCAGCGGATCGGTCAGCGTGCCGGCGAGTTCGATGCTGGTGACGCCGATCTTCGCCTGGGCCTGCAGCGGGAACGGTTTGGCCGCGTCCTGCAAGGCCAGCAGACCGCCGATCTTGCCCTGGCCGGCGAGTTTCTGACCGTGGTACTGGCCGGTGACTTTCAGTGCGAAGGCATAATCCTGCGGTGCGCCGCCCTTTTCCAGCGCGGTTTTCGCCGCTTTGTCGCCGACGATTTCGCTGAACGGAATCGGTTTGCCCAGCGGGTCGATCAACAGGTCGAGGTTGGTCTTGAGGGTCTGGTCGTCCAGAGTGACGTGGCCCCTGTCGAAACCGATGGCGCCGATGTCCACCACCCAGCTCGAGGGCTCGGCATTCGGGTCCTTGGGATCGAACTTGAACGTCCAGTTGGCACGACCATCGGCCAGGCGCTGCAATTGCGCGTTGGGTTCAGTCAGGTCGATACGCGGGATCGTCACCCGTTGTGCCAGCAGCGCCAGCGGCGAAATGCGCAGTTCAACCCGCTTGAGGGTGACCATCTGCGGCTGCTTCGACCAATCCGGGTTGCCCAGGGTCAGGTCTTCGGCCACCACATGCGGCCACGGCACCCAGGCGCGCCAGCCGCCCTCGTCCGGCTCACGCTGCCAGACCACGGCGAGGTTGCCGTTGATGGCGAACGGTCGGTGCAATTCTTCCGAGACTTTGGCGTTGAGGGGCGGTTTGATCCGGTTCCAATCGAAGAACACGATGATCAGGACCAGCACCGCCAGCAACAGCACGAGGGTGGCGAAGGTCCAGGCGAAGATTTTACGCGTGCGCGTCATTGCACAAAGCTCCTGAAAACGACTGCGGATCGACGCCGCTGAAACGACGGGCCTTACAGGGCCCTCATGAAGTCTACGACTGACAAACAGCCCGCAGGTTTAATCGAAAGCCCCATCAGGGCCAAAAAACGGTCGCCATTCTGACCGATCGGTCGAGTCGGCGTTACCGGCCCCGCACTTTTGCGAGGCGCAAGTGGGTGGAAAATACCCACTGCGGTGCAAAACCGCTCGCCTGAAACGCCCGAGCTAGAGCCTCCCGAGCGAACAATCAATTCTGTTGATTATTACCATTGTGTTTATGAACTTTTATATCGACTTATCGAGAGTAGCATTAGCTTCGTACCCACTTTATCGCCCTCCCAAGGAGCAACCCATCATGAAACGCCAACTTCTGTTCAGTCTTACCCTCTCGATGCTGGCCAGCACCGCTTTCGCTCTGCCAGCCGCCGACCAGGCTACCCCGCAAGTGAAATCCAGCCACTCGGTGTTCAGCCAGACGGTTGCCGCTGACGGTTCTGACCGCACTCCACAAGGTCAGACCCTGGCTGAAAACGGTCGTAACCGCCTGGAAGAAAAAGGTCTGGTTCAAGATGGCTATGACAAGACCCCACAAGGTCAAACCGTAGCTGAAGGTGGCCGTGATCGTCTGGAGGAAAAAGGTCTGGTTCAAGACGGCTCGGATCGCACTCCACAAGGTCAAACCCTTGCTGCCGATGGTTCCGATCGCACCCCACAAGGCCAGACCCTGGCTGCTGATGGTTCCGACCGCACTCCACAAGGCCAAACCCTGGCTGCAGATGGCTACGACAAAACCCCACAAGGTCAAACCCTGGCCGAAGGTGGTGGTGACCGCGTGATCGAACGCAACAGCGCTTTGAGCTAAGCCCGTGGCGGCCTGGAAAAAAAGCCCAATCCCTGGATTGGGCTTTTGACTTTTCAGCAGCCTGTATAAAGAAGTCGCGATTTCCCGCTTCCATCTCCCCCGCTGCCGTTCGACGCCGACAAAGCCGATTTGCTAGAGTGCGGCGCTTGTCTTGCCTAAGAACACACCCTTGCGATGCTGCCCCGCGCCGAACAGAAACAACAGACCCGCAACGCCCTGATGGACGCTGCCCGCCACTTGATGGAAAGCGGCCGAGGATTCGGCAGCCTGAGCCTGCGTGAAGTGACGAAAACCGCTGGCATCGTGCCCACCGGTTTCTACCGGCATTTCGCCGACATGGACGAACTCGGCCTGGTGCTGGTCAGCGAAGTCGGCCAGACCTTCCGCGAAACCATCCGCCTGGTGCGCCACAATGAATTCGTCATGGGCGGGATCATCGATGCGTCGGTACGGATCTTCCTCGACGTAGTCAGTGCCAATCGTTCGCAGTTCCTGTTTCTGGCCCGTGAGCAGTACGGCGGATCGCTGCCGGTGCGTCAGGCCATTGGCCGTTTGCGTGAAAACATCAGTTCCGACCTGGCGGCGGATCTGGCCTTGATGCCCAAACTCCAGCACCTGAACCGTGAAGGCCTGAGCGTGATGGCCGACCTGATCGTCAAATCGGTGTTCGCCACCCTGCCGGACATCATCGATCCACCGGCCGAAGCCCTGCCCGAGCATCTGACGCCACAGGCGAAGATCACCCAGCAGTTGCGCTTCATCTTTATCGGGCTCAAGCACTGGCAAGGGCTCGGGAGTACCGAGTAAGCAGACCAAAATCGCAGCCTGGAGCTGCGATTTTTTTGCGCCGTAAATTGGTGCATGTAAAAACCTTCATGCACCAAAACACCTCACAATCCTGCAACATCTTGAAACATCCGCTAGGCTCCGACAGGGTTTTCCTACGTCTCGTCCGATTGGCAAGCCCCTTGCTCTAGCCTGAGCATTGTCCATAGCAGGAAGCTTTCCGATGCTGGTGATTCATCGCAGAATCGACCCTCAACCCGTCTGGGCCGCCGAGTTGCACCTGACTTTCGAAGCCCGGAGCAAAAGCCGCCTGCGCTGTTTCAGTGCCGAAGGCGAAGACGTCGGATTGTTTCTGGAGCGCGGCCAGCCGCCGCTGCATGACGGCGAATGCCTGCAAGCCGAAGATGGCCGGATCGTCCGGGTCTGCGCCCGCCCCGAACAATTGCTGCACGTCACCTGCGCCAACGCTTTCGAATTGACCCGCGCGGCCTATCACCTGGGCAATCGCCATGTTGCGCTGCAAGTCGGTGACGGCTGGTTGCGTCTGCTCGACGATTACGTACTCAAGGCGATGCTTGAACAACTGGGCGCGCAGGTCGAATCCATCGAAGCCCCGTTCCAGCCGGAACACGGCGCCTACGGTGGCGGCCATCACCATTCGCGACACGGTGACGAGGACTTCAACTACGCGCCGAAACTCCACCAGTTCGGCGTCCGTTTGTGAACCCGGCCTGGGCGCTGCTGCGCCTGGCCAGTCCGCAGTTGCCGATTGGCGGTTACAGCTATTCCCAAGGCCTGGAGATGGCGGTGGATAACGGCCGCGTCGACAGTCCGGACAGCGCTCGCCGCTGGATCAGCGATCAATTGCTGCTCAATCTCGCGCGGTTCGAAGCGCCGCTGCTGCTCGCCCATTGCCAGACCGCAGCGGACGAAAACTGGGATGAATTGCGCAAGCTCTGCGAAAGCCACCGCGCCAGCCGCGAAACCCGTGAACTGCATCTGGAGAGCCGGCAGATGGGCTACTCGTTGCAGCAATTGCTCAACGGCTTGCCCGAACTCGACGCACCGGCCCGCGATTTTCTTGAGCAATGCACCGAACCGCACCTGGCCCTGTGCTGGGCACTGGCGGCCCGCGCCTGGCAGATCAACCCACAGGACGCCCTCGCCGCCTGGATGTGGAGCTGGCTGGAAAACCAGCTCGCGGTGCTGATGAAAACCCTGCCGCTGGGCCAGCAAGCCGCCCAGCGCCTGACCAGCGAACTGCTGCCGCTGCTGCAACAGGCGCAGCAGGACGCCACCCGAATCAATCCCGAACACCTCGGCAGCGCCGCGTTCGGTCTGTCCCTGGCGTGCATGGCCCATGAGCGCCAGTACAGCCGCCTGTTCCGTTCCTAGGGCCTTTTATCTGGAGAATCACATGAACACACAACCCCTTCGCGTCGGCATTGGCGGCCCGGTCGGTTCCGGCAAAACCGCGTTGACCCTGGCCCTGTGTCTGGCGCTGCGCGAACGCTACAACCTGGCGGTGGTCACCAACGACATCTACACCCGCGAAGACGCCGACTTTCTGGTTCGCAATGAAGCGCTGGCGCCGGAACGCATCATCGGCGTGGAAACCGGTGGCTGCCCGCACACGGCGATTCGCGAAGACGCCTCGATCAACCTTGAAGCGGTGGATCAACTGAACCGGCGTTTTCCGGGACTGGACCTGATTCTGGTGGAGTCCGGCGGCGACAACCTTTCCGCCACCTTCAGCCCGGAGCTGTCCGACCTGACCATCTACGTGATCGACGTGTCGGCCGGCGACAAGCTGCCGCGCAAGGGCGGGCCCGGCATTTGCAAATCCGACCTGCTGGTGATCAACAAGATCGACCTCGCGCCGCTGGTCGGCGCCTCGCTGGAGATGATGAACAGCGACACTCAACGCATGCGCAACGGCAAGCCGTTCGTGTTCAGCAACCAGAAAACCGGTCAGGGCCTGGAAGACATCATCGCCTTCATCGAACGCCAGGGCCTGCTGACCGCAGCCTGATTCACTGATCAACAAGGAAGCTTATCCATGACACTCAAACGCATTCTCGGCGCCGTCGCACTCCTGCTGACACCGGCACTGGCCTTCGCCCACCCCGGACACGGCGACTCTGGCCTGGTGGCCGGCATCAGCCACCCGATCGGCGGCCTCGACCATTTGCTGGCGATGGTGGCCGTCGGCTTGTGGGCCGCGCAGCAACAAGGCGCCGCGCGCTGGGCGCTGCCGTGCACCTTTGTTGGCACCATGCTGATCGGCGGCCTGCTCGGCTTTGAAGGGCTGGAGTTGCCGGCGCTGGAAAGCGGGATTGCTGCCTCGGTACTGGCGCTGGGCCTGGCGGTGGCGCTGGCGGTGCGCCCGCCATTGGTGATGGCGGTGGCGGCAACGGCGCTGTTTGCGCTGTTCCATGGCGTGGCCCACGGTCTGGAGCTGCCGGACATGTCGAGCCCATGGGCGTATGCCGCCGGTTTCGTGGTCGCGACAGCTGCCCTGCATGCAACGGGTTATGCGGTCGTGCGTTTTCTGCCTCAGGCGGCTGCACCACTGGTGCGACTGGCCGGAGCCGCTTCGGCGGTGATGGGCGCGTGGTTGCTGGCCGGCTGAATGGCACCTCTGATCGCTCCCGCGCATGGCGCGGGAACGATCGATCGCCACTCTCTGCTACCATGTCGCGCAATCGCCCCTGCCGTGACGACGTCCGCCCATGCCCCACGCTTCCCGCTCCACCTCTCTGCCTGAATTGACCACCCTGTTCGGTGAAGTGCAACAGCACTTTCTGGACGTGATCGTGCCCCTCTGGCAAGGACCGGGCTGGAACGCCGACATGGCGTTGCCTTACGAAGCGCTGGACGCCGCGCATCAGCCGCTGCCACCGCAGCGCTATCGGGCCATGGCCTGCGCACGGCAGCTGTATCTGTTTTCCAGCCTGATCGGGGTTGTGGATAACGCCGAAGCTCGGGCGGCCGCACTGTTCCGCTCCCTGCAACGGCACTTCCACGATGCCGAGCACGGCGGCTGGTTCTACAGCATCGATCCGCAGGGCAAACCGCTGGATCAGCGCAAGGACCTCTACACCCACGCCTTCATCCTGTTCGCTTGCGCGCATTACTGGGAAAAGTCCCGCGAGCCCTTGGTCGAATCGACCCTGAACGCTGCGCTGGAAGTCATCGGCCGGCGTTTCGCCACCGGTGACGGCCTCTATGAAGCCTGCCTCGACCGTGACTGGATTACCCTGGAAACCGGCCCGCTGCAAAACCCATTGATGCACCTGGCCGAAGCCTTCCTGGCCACGCTGGCCGTGCGCGAAGACGCACAGGTCAAGCAAGCGCTGAGCGAGTTATGCACAGCCATGCACAAGCGTTTCGTCGATCCGCAACATGGCGTGCTGATGGAAAAACCGCTGGGGGCTGTGGATAACTGGTATGAACCGGGCCATCAGTTCGAGTGGTATTTCCTGCTGGAGTCCTCGCCCCTGCTGCGCGGTTCGAAACTGCATGCCGCCCTGGACCGGGCCTTTGCGTTCACCGAGCAGTTCGGTGTGGTGCAGCCGTCCGGTGCCGTGCGGGCCATGCTCGATCTGAATAGGGACGGACGCCCGAAAGATTCGACCCAGCGCATCTGGGCCCAGGCCGAATACCTGCGCGCGCTGACACTGCGTCCGGGCAGCGAAGCCGCCGTGCTGCGCCAGTTGCAGGCGTTGCAGCAGCGCTTCCTGCATGCAGGTGGCTGGAACGAGTGCCGCGACGAACAGGGCGAGGTCAGCCGCAAGGACATGCCGTCGACCACGCCGTATCACTTGGCGACCTGCTATCGCGGCCTCGCCGACTATCTGAGCTGACAGCCGTGGCGAGGGAGCAAACTCCCTCGCCACATAACATCAGGCAATCCACTTCCTGTCGCCAGTGAAGCTGATGGTCAGCCAGCGCGCCGCATCCGGTTTGCCCAGCTTCGCGGAAATCGCCTCGCGCAGCACATCCAGCTGGCCGACGCTCTGCAGTCGGTAATCCGCCGGCAACACCACATGAATCTCGATGAACCGCGCTCGCCCGTGTTTCTGCACATAGGACACGTAGTCGTCGAAACCATGCTCGACCTTGGCCGCGTCCATTACCTGACGGACTTGATCGTCCAGCGTGTCCGGCGCAATACCGAGCACGTCACGCAGCGCCGGGCCAAGGATCTTGAAGGCCGGCGGCAGCATGGTCAGGGCCAGCACGATGAGAATCAGCGGGTCGACAAATTTCGCCCATTCGCCATAGCCCTGGGACTTGAGCAGCAGCGCCGCGAGGAAACTGATCAACAGGCCCACCGACAGCATCGCGTCCACCAGCCAACTGATGTTGTCGAACTGGATCAGGCTCGACTTGAGCTTGCGATTACGGTGGCGCACGTAGAAGAAGTAGGCGAACTCGACAACGGTAAACACCGCCGCGTAGATGATCACCAGGCCCAGCTCGATTTCACGACCGCCGTTGATGATGCCGAACACGCCGTTGAGAAACGCATAGATCGCGATCAGCAGCAGGAAACTGCCCTCGATCAGCAGCACCATTGGCTCCAGATGCCAAAAGCCGAACTGGAAGCGCTGGTTGCTTTGCTTGGCGATGAGCTTCGCCGTGATCAGCATCAGGACTTTGATGAACGTTGCAATCAACGAAAAAAAGCCATCGAACAGGATGGACTGGGAACCCGAAACAAAACCGGTGACGATCCCGGCGATCGCCACGGCGAACATCAGGATGGTCGATTGTTTGAGCAGCGACTGCTCACCTCGGTTACTCACTTGAACTCCTCGAAAAACCTTGAAAACCGCAGGGTGCGGCGGGGTTGTTGAGGGATGAGTCTACCTTACTGCCAGATTCTGGCCGATTTGCCCTCTTCGCCAGCCCGCTGGCGAAGAGAACAAAACCGTATCAAGCCTTGTTACGCTCGATGGCAAAACCCGCCCAGGTCTGGCTCACCGGCATCAGCTCCAGGCTGTTGATGTTGATGTGCGCCGGTGCGTTCAACACCCAGAAGATGGTCTCGGCAATGTCCTGCGGCTGGATCGGCTCGGCACCGGCGTAGGTCGCGTCGTAACGCGCCTGATCGCCCGCGAAGCGCACCAGCGAGAACTCGCTCTCGCACAGCCCCGGCTCGATGTTGCTGACGCGTACGCCGGTGCCCTGCAAGTCGCAGCGCAGGTTCAGCGAGAACTGTTTAACGAACGCCTTGGTAGCGCCGTAAACGTGGCTGCCCGGGTACGGGTAGTTACCGGCGATGGAACCGAGATTGACGATACCGGCGCCGCGACCGTGGGCGATCAGGCGTGGCAGCAACAGGCGAGTGCTGTACATCAGGCCTTTGACGTTGGTGTCGACCATGGTGTCCCAATCATCGAGGTCGCACTTCGGTGCAGGATCCACGCCCAGCGCGAGACCTGCGTTATTGATCAGGCCGCGCAGCTTGGCGAAGGACGGCGGCAGGTTGGCAATCGCCTCCTCCATCGCCTTGCGATCACGCACGTCCAGCACCAGGCCATGCACTTCGGTCTGCTTCGACAGCTCGGCACACAGCGCGTTGAGGCGTTCTTCACGACGACCGGTCAGCACCAGTTTCCAGCCGGCCTCGGCAAAACGACGGGCACAGGCTTCACCAAAACCGGACGTCGCGCCGGTGATAAACAGGGTGTTGGACATCGTGTTCTCCTTGCTTCGGCCACCCGGGGCAGCCATTGGAATAGAAAATCAGCAGGCAGCATGCCCGGCCCCGCATTCACGAGCAACCACCGACTGGCGTGCATTTTTGCTCATTATTTGATCAATGCTCGCAACGCCTTGAGTGGCGTGGCCTGTAGCCACATGCACGCACGTTATCCACAAGCCCTTCCACAGTTTCCGGGGGCAAGTGGAAATGCGCAAAGCCACGCCACACAAGGCTTTGCGCCGCAAAAGCAAAGTTTTTCGCTTGACCCTGATCCGCCGATTGTGCCGGGCAAGGCATTTTGCACGACCGACCGGTCACCGCCGTGATTGCGCAGGGCCAGTAATCACGGCCCTTAGCGCAGTCTTTCCAGAGTTTAATCACAGACTTATCCACAGGCTTGCGCACATGCATTCGCCTGTTTTGCCATGGCCATAAAAAGGTTGACAAACGAACCCCCAGCAACTGGGAAAAGGCCTGATCAAAAAACAATCACTGGCCTGCAAGCCACGGTTTGAAAGGCTCTCAGCCAGCTACTCCCACGTTATTCACAGCCGGCTCCACAGCAAACGGGGACAAGTCAAAACTGTGGAAAAACAGCGATTTGCAGCGTCTATATGTCGCGCTTTGGCAGGTTGGGGATTTTGTTTTCCACAATTTCGGGAATGGCGTGGATCGTGATGGATTCTGGATACAAAAAAGCCCCGGGACTGGCGTCTCGGGGCTCTGTATCGCTGTGGAAAACCTGAAAACTCAGTGCCCGCCGAGATAGGCGTTACGCACCTCCTCATTCACCAGCAGTTCCTTGCCGGTGCCCGTCAGGCGGATCTCGCCGTTGACCATCACGTACGCCCGGTCGGACAGTTTCAACGCATGGTTGGCGTTCTGCTCGACAAGGAAAATGGTCATGCCGGTTTTCGCCAGTTCCCGCAGGGTGGCGAAGATCTGTTTGACCACGATCGGCGCCAGCCCCAGGCTCGGCTCATCCAGCAGCAACAGCTTGGGACGGCTCATCAGCGCCCGGGCGATGGCGAGCATCTGCTGTTCGCCGCCGGACATGGTCATTGCGCGCTGAGTGCGACGCTCTTCAAGCCGCGGGAACAGCTCGAACATGCGCTGCATGTCTTCCTTGGCGTACTTGTCGCCAATCGGGATGGTGCCCATCAGCAGGTTTTCCTCGACGGTCATGTCGGGGAACACCCGCCGCCCTTCCGGCGACTGCGCGATGCCGTTGGAGGCGATGTAGTGCGATGACTTGTGGGTGATGTCCACGCCTTGATAAACGATCTGTCCGCCTGCCGCCCGTGGCTGGCCGAAGATCGACATCAGCAGCGTCGACTTGCCCGCGCCGTTGGAGCCGATCAGGCTGACGGTTTCACCTTCGTTGATCTGCAGCGAGACGCCCTTGAGGGCCTGGATCGGGCCGTAGAACACGTCCAGATCCTTGAGTTCGAGGATGGGTTGCGTCATACGACTTCCTCTTCGTCAGCGCCCAGGTAAGCCGCAATCACCTTCGGATCGTGACGGATAGCCTCCGGACCGCCCTCGGCGATGACGATGCCGTGGTCCAGCACCACGATGTGATCGGAAATGCTCATTACCATGCCCATGTCGTGTTCGATCAGCACCACGGTCAGATCGTGCTCGTCGCGCAGCAGCCGGATCATCGCGCTCAGCGCTTCGGTTTCCTGAGGGTTGAGGCCGGCGGCCGGTTCGTCGAGGCAGATGATCTGCGGCCGAGTGCACATGGCCCGGGCAATCTCCAGACGGCGTTGCTGGCCGTAGGACAGTTCACCGGCCAGACGGTTGGCGCAGTCCACCAGATCCACCACTTCCAGCCAGTAGAACGCGCAGTCCAGCGCATCGCTTTCGGCCTTGCGATAGCCCTTGGTGTTGAGGATGCCGGCCAGCATGTTGCGGTTGACCCACATGTGCTGGGCCACCAGCAGGTTTTCCAGCACCGACATTTCCTTGAACAGGCGAATGTTCTGGAACGTCCGGGCCAGGCCCGCGCGGTTCACCAGGTGGGTGCCGCCGAACATCTTGTAATACAGGCGACTGGCGAAGCTCTTCGGTGAAACGAAGTCGGTCGGCTTGAACGACTCGCCCAGCAACTTGATGACGTTGGTCTGCTGGCCACGCACGTTGAGTTCGATCTTGCCGCCAGAGGCCTTGTAGAACCCGGTCAGGCAGTTGAACACCGTGGTCTTGCCGGCGCCGTTGGGGCCGATCAGGGCGAAGATCGAATTGCGTTTGACCTTCAGGCTGACGTCGCTCAAGGCCTTGATGCCACCGAAGTGCATCATCAGTTTTTCAACAGAGAGTACGACTTCACTCATGGCGCAGTCCTCTCATAGTGAATGGCACCTTTGCGTGGAGTGACCCCGGTACGGCTGATGCGGATCAGCCCGCGAGGTCGCCAGATCATCATCAACACCATCAGGATCCCGAACAGCAGCACACGGTATTCGGCGAAGCCGCGCAGCAGTTCCGGAGCAACCGTCAGCACGAACGCTGCGATCACCACACCGATGGTCGAACCCATGCCGCCGAGCACGACGATGGCGAGGATCAGCGCCGATTCGAAGAAGGTGAACGAGGTCGGGTTGACGAAGCCTTGATAGGTGGCGAAGAACACACCTGCCAGACCGGCGGTGGATGCACCGATAGTGAACGCCGAGAGTTTGACCAGCACGTGGTTGAGGCCCATCGAGCGGCAGGCGATCTCGTCTTCACGCAGGGCTTCCCAGGCGCGGCCAACCGGCATCTTCACCAGACGATGCTTGATGTACAGCACGGCCAGCACCACCAGGAACAACACCGCATAGATGAAGTAATACTTCACGTCCGGGTTGTAGGCGATGCCGAAGAACTCGTGGAACGGCACCCCGCCATCCTTCGCCCGCTTGCCGAACTCCAGGCCGAAGAAGGTCGGCAGTGGCGCCGGCATGCCATTCGGGCCGCCTGTTAGCGACAGCCAGTTGTTGAGGATCAGACGGATGATTTCACCGAAACCGAGGGTCACGATCGCCAGGTAGTCGCCGTGCAGTCGCAACACCGGGAAACCGAGGATGCAACCGGCCAGCCCGGCAGTGATTGCCGCCAGCGGCAGCACCGTCCAGAAACCCAGGCCGAGGTACTGATACCCGAGCGCCAGACCGTAGGCACCGATGGCGTAGAACGCCACGTAACCGAGGTCGAGCAGGCCGGCCAGACCGACCACGATGTTCAGTCCCAACCCCAACAGTACGTAGATCAAACCGAGGATGACCACGCCCAGCAGGTAGGAGTTGGAAACGAACGGCACGGCCACGGCCAGCACGATCAGCAGCGGGATGATCCAGCGCAGCCTGGATTTGTGATCGGCGGGCAGCACATGCACGCCGGAACCGGTGCTCTCGAATCCTTCGAGGATTTTCAGGCCCTTGGGGGTTTGCAGGAACAGGCTGAGGGCAAACCGGCCGGCCATGACGATGGCAATGATCCACGCCACGCGGGTCGGTTCGAGGTTGAAGCTGTAGCCATCGAGAACGACGCCGACAATCGGCCCGAACACGATCAGGGCAATCAGACCGGCGAGAATCGCCTCAACCAGGCTTTTTTTGACATCTATGGATTTTGTAGTGGTTGAAGACATCGCTTACACCTTCGACACAAGAGGACGGCCCAGCAGGCCCTGAGGCCGGAAGACCAGAACAAGTACGAGCAGCGAGAAGCTGAACACGTCTTTGTAGTCGGAGTTGACCAGGCCCGAGAACAGCGACTCGGAGATCCCGAGGATGATCCCGCCGAGCATGGCGCCAGGCAGCGAGCCGATCCCGCCGAGCACCGCGGCAGTGAACGCCTTGATGCCGATGACGAAGCCTGCGTAGAAGTCGAACGTGCCGTAGTTCATGGTGATCAGCACGCCGGCCAGGGCCGCCATCGCTGCACCGATGATGAACACGTAGGAAATCACCCGGTCGGTGTTGATCCCCAGAATCGAAGCCATCTTGCGGTCTTGCTGGGTCGCGCGGCACATGCGGCCGAGCTTGGTGTACTTGATCACGTAGGTCAGCAGGCCCATCCCGACGAACGCCGCGACGAGAATGAAGATCTTGGTGTAGGTCAGCTGGACGAAGCCCGAGCCGACGTCGATGCGCCAGGCACCGGTGAGCAGCGTCGGAACACCCTGTTGACGGGCGCCCTGGCTGATCTGCGCATAGTTTTGCAGGATCAGGGAGATACCGATGGCGCTGATCAGCGGTGCCAGTCGGGTGGAGTTGCGCAGTGGTTTGTAGGCGATGCGTTCGATGACCCAGCCATACACCCCCGTGACGACGATGGTGAAGACCAGTGTGCCGAGCATCAGCAGCGGGAAGGATTCGATACCGAAGTAAGCCAGCAGAGCCAGACTGATTGCCGCGAGGTAAGCGGAAATCATGTAAACCTCGCCGTGGGCGAAGTTGATCATGCCGATGATGCCGTAGACCATTGTGTAGCCGATGGCGATCAGGCCATAGACCGACCCGAGGGTCAGGCCGTTGACCAGTTGCTGCAGGAAAATACCATCCATAACGCAATCTCACGCAGTGAGAACCTGCACACCCTGGGGCGCGCGGTTCTTCTAGGAAAAATACAGATGTACGTCGGAGCAATGTCAGCCACGACCGGGCTGGCCCCCACAGAATTTCTGCAGAGGTCAGCCGATCGCGTCAGCCCTTACTTCTGTTTTTCCAGCTGGTGATATTTGCCGTCCTTGTCCCACTGATAAACCACGTAGTCGGACACTTTCAGGTCGCCCTTGGCGTCCCAGGTCTTCTCGCCCATCACGGTTTTCACAGGGTTGGCTTTCAGCCATTTGGCAGCGTCTTCGCCCTTGTTGGACTTGGCGCCGTTGAAGCCCGCAGCCAGTGCTTGAACTGAAGCGTAGGCGTACAGGGTGTAGCCTTCAGGCTCGGTGCCGGCCTTGCGGAAAGCATCCACTACAGTCTTGCTTTCCGGCAGCAGGCGCGGGTCGGCGCCGAAGGTCATCAGCACGCCGTCGACGTATTGCGGGCCGCCAGCGGTGGTCACCAGTTCGTCGGTCACGATGCCGTCGTCAGACATGAACTTCACGTCTTTCAGGCCTTCGGTACGCAGTTGCTTGACCAGTGGACCGGCTTCCGGGTGCAGGCCGCCGAAGTAGACCACGTCGGCACCGGCCGCGCGGATCTTGGTGACCACGGCGCTGAAGTCTTTCTCGCCACGGGTCAGGCCTTCGTACAGCACCGGCGTCACGCCGCGCTTGGTCAACTGTGCCTTGGTCGCATCGGCCAGGCCCTGACCGTAGGTGTCCTTGTCGTGCAGCACGGCCACTTTCTTGCCCTTGAGCACGTCGACGATGTAGTCGCCGGCGACGATGCCTTGCTGGTCGTCACGCCCGCACATACGGAACATGGCGCTCAGACCGCGCTCGGTCACTTGTGGGTTGGTGGAACCCGGCGTGATCGCGATGATGCCGGCTTCGTCGTAGATCTCCGACGCAGGAATGGTGGAGGACGAGCAGAAGTGGCCAACCACACCGGCGACTTTCTGGTTGGTGAGGTCCTTGGCGACCGTCACCGCCTGTTTCGGTTCGCAGGCGTCATCGCCTTTGACCAGGACAATTTTCTCCCCGTTGACGCCGCCCGCCGCGTTGACCGCATCGGCCGCCGCTTGTGCCCCCTTCATGTACTGCTCGCCAAATGCCGCGTTGGCGCCAGTCATAGGGCCCGCCACACCGATTTTCACATCAGCTTGTGCAAACGCAGAAACACCCAGCGCAGTAGCCACTGCGAGGGCCAGAAAGCCTTTCTTGTAAAACGTCTGGGACATGAGGTGGTGCTCCAAGGTTTTTTTTAGTTGGCACTGCGACTTCACTGGATTGCTCAGAGCAAGGGCCGTGCCATCGGTTTTTTATTCTTCAAAAAGTCGCTGCTTTCTTGTTATTTCGACTGTTTCGTTCCCATTTTCATTGGGCGTGCAACCGTCTAAACCGCGGAAGGTGAAACCATTTATTTTTTCAGGCGCAACCCGCACGCGCCATCATTGCAACCGCGGCGCCAAACGACGTGCAACCAGCCTGTAACAGCCCGCGTCACCGAACTGCACACTGCTGGTGCGGGACTGCTACAACCCGCACCATTACAGGCTAGTCGCTACGCCGAAAAGCGCCGCTTCACGCAACATATTTCAACACTCAAATGACAATGCGCAGGCACTGGCCCGCGTGATACAGCGAGAACCCGGCCTCGTACAGACAACTGCGCAAACCCACGCCCGCCAGGGGCTGCATCGGTGCAAAGGGAATCGGCAACGCTTGAGGATTTCCGTTACACAGGTAGTCGGCGAAGGCTTTGCCGACCACGGTGCCGGTGGTCACGCCACGGCCGTTGTAACCGGTGACGGCCACCAGTCCCGGCGCGGGCTCGAACAGGCGCATCAAATGATCGGGAGTAAAAGCGATGCGCCCGGTCCAGGTGCATTCCCACTCCACAGGTTTGAGGTTGGGGAAGTAATACTGCTGCACCCGGTCGGCCCAGGCCTTGAGGAACCAGGTCGGTTTCTGATTGCCGTTGCCAAGGCTGCCCAGCAACAGACGCCCGTCCTTGTCGCGACGGATGCTGCTCAGCACCTGGCGGGTATCCCACGAGCCCTGCCCGCCCGGGAGGAT
Organism: Pseudomonas allokribbensis; assembly: GCF_014863605.1. Lineage (NCBI taxonomy): Bacteria > Pseudomonadati > Pseudomonadota > Gammaproteobacteria > Pseudomonadales > Pseudomonadaceae > Pseudomonas > Pseudomonas allokribbensis. Next base: position 657,600 of record NZ_CP062252.1, on the reverse strand, counting down.
TTCCTGGGCAGCGTCTTCGGTGAGCGGCACCGAAGCGACCTGATAGTAGTAACCGGGAAAGAAATTGCGTTTGAGTTCGGTCCAGTCGCCTTCGGTGTAGGCGTTGGAAGCGATCACCACTTGTTCGGCGAGCACCGAACCCTGCTCGGTCTGCACCGACCATTTCGGCCCCTGGCGCTCAAGACGCGAGACCGGGGAATGATCGAACATCTGCCCGCCAAGGCTGATGACAGCGTTGGCCAGCCCGGTGACATAAGCCATCGGGTTGAGCGTGCCGGCACGCCGGTCGAGCAACGCGGCGGCAATCTTCTGCGTCCCGGTCGCCTGTTCACAGGCCTTGCCGGTCAGCAGTTCGACCGGCGCACCGCGGCGTTTCCACTGTTCTTCGCGACTGCGCAGATCCGCCTCACCCTTGGCGTTGTGCGCCATGTGCAGGGTGCCTTCACGGCGCAACTGGCAATCGATGTTGTATTTATCCACAAGGCTGAACACCAGCGCCGGCGCCGCACCGAGCATGCGGTTGAGCTGGCTGCCGACCGCTTCGCCGAAGCCGGCTTCGATCTCGTCCGGCGGAATCCACATCCCGGCGTTGACCAGTCCGACGTTGCGCCCGGAACCACCATGCCCGGCGCGATGGGCTTCCAGCACGCAGACGCTTTTGCCCTTCTCCAACAGATGCAGCGCCGCCGACAGCCCGGTAAACCCGGCGCCGATCACGCAGACATCGACTTTGACTTCGCCCCTGAGCGCCGTGTTATCCGGTCGTTGCGGCGTGAGTTTTTCCCACAGACATTCTTCGCGTAACGGCATTGCCAGACTCCAACAGAAACCTGCCAAACACACCAAAATGACCGTTCCCACGCAGAGCGTGGGAACGGTCGATAGCTTTGAGAAAACTGTCAGTCGAACGTAATGCCCTGCGCCAGCGGCAACTCCAGCGAGTAGTTCACGGTGTTGGTCTGCCGGCGCATGTAAGCGCGCCATGCATCCGAGCCCGACTCGCGACCACCACCCGTCTCTTTCTCGCCACCGAACGCGCCGCCGATTTCCGCGCCGCTCGGGCCGATGTTGACGTTGGCGATGCCGCAGTCACTGCCGACCGCCGACATGAATTTCTCGGCCTCGCGCACATCGGTGGTGAAGATGCACGACGACAGGCCTTGCGGCACCGCGTTGTTCAGGCGCAGCGCCTCTTCGAAGTCGCTGTAGCCAACCACGTACAGGATCGGCGCGAAGGTCTCGCTGCACACCACGTCGCTCTGCTCCGGCATTTCAACGATGGCCGGCGACACGTAGTAGGCGTTGGGGAATTGGTCTTCCAGTTGGCGCTTGCCGCCGAACACCCGGCCGCCCTCGCTCAGTGCTTGCTCCAGCGCGTCCTGCATGTTTTCGAAGCTGTGCTTGTCGATCAGCGGGCCGATCAGGTTGCCTTCCAGCGGGTGACCGATGCGGACCTTGGAGTACGCGGCTTTGAGGCGGGTGACGATTTCTTCTTTCACCGATTCATGGGCGATCAGGCGACGCAAGGTGGTGCAACGCTGACCGGCGGTGCCGACTGCGCTGAACAGGATGGCGCGCACGGCCATGTCCAGATCGGCGCTCGGGCCGAGGATCATCGCGTTGTTGCCGCCCAGCTCAAGAATGCTGCGGGCGAAGCGTGCGGCGACTTTCGGCGCCACTTCGCGGCCCATGCGGGTGCTGCCGGTGGCGCTGATCAGCGCGACGCGCGGGTCATCCACCAGCGCTTCGCCGGCATCGCGGCCGCCGATGATGACCTGGCACAGATTGGCCGGCGCATCACTGAAGTTCTTCACCACACGATCAAACAGCGCCTGACAGGCCAGCGCGGTCAGCGGGGTTTTCTCCGACGGTTTCCACACCACCGGGTTGCCGCAGACCAGCGCCAGCGTGGTGTTCCACGCCCACACCGCGACCGGGAAGTTGAACGCACTGATCACGCCGACCACGCCCAGCGGATGCCAGGTTTCACGCATGTGGTGGCCCGGGCGCTCGGAAGCGATGGTCAAACCGTACAACTGGCGGGACAGGCCGACGGCGAAGTCGCAGATGTCGATCATCTCCTGCACTTCACCCAGGCCTTCCTGAGTAATCTTGCCGGCCTCCCAGGAAACCAGTTCGCCAAGATCATTCTTGTACTCGCGCAGCACTTCGCCGAACTGGCGCACCAGCTCGCCGCGACGCGGGGCCGGCACCTTGCGCCATTGTTCGAACGCATGATCTGCGCGACTGATGTGCTGCTCGACTTCGGCCGGGCCTTCCCAGTTCACGGCGGCGATGCGGCTGCCGTCGATGGGCGAATGCACCGGCACTTTGCCGTTCTGGTACAGGGCCGGGTTCACACCAAGACGATCAAGCAATGCGGCAACCATGGGTCACTCCTCAAGCAAAAAACTGAATGTGTGCGGGCGCGTTTTCACGACCGGGCAGACCTTTAGTTGTAGCGTCAGGAAGGCTGTGCAACAAACGACCTTTACGCGAGATATCATTCCGTTTATTCATGCTGCGCAGAAAGACAAGAAAAGGATCGCCCATGCTGAACAAACGCCACTTGCCGTCGATCACCGCGTTGCAGTGCTTCGAGGCCGTGACCCGGCACCTGAGTTTCACCCGGGCCGCCGAGGAACTGAACCTGACCCAGAGCGCCGTCAGCAAGCAGGTGGCGCAACTCGAAGAATTGTTACAGCACTTGTTGTTCCGTCGGGTACGCCGCCGTTTGCAGATGACCCCGGCCGGCGATCTGTACCTGGTGGAAGTCAGAAAAATCCTGACCCAGGTCGAGATGTCGACCCATTACCTGCGTTCCTACGGCGGCGAGACCGAAGTCCTGCGCGTCTCCACGCCCTCGACCTTCGGCGCACGCTGGCTGGTGCCGCGCCTCAAGGGCTGGCGCCTGCGCCATCCGTCGATTCATCTGGACCTGTGCAACGAGCAGGAGGCCGATGACTTGCTGCAAGGGCGCAGCGACCTGGCGTTCTATTTCGGCCAGGGTTCACGCCCCGGCACCGAATGCCTGAAGTTGTTTGGCGAGGAACTGGTGCCGGTCTGCGCACCGAGCAGCCTGCCGGACACTCCGTTGACTGATCCAACGCAACTCACCGATCTGGTCCTGCTGCAGAATGCTTCGCGCCCACAGGCGTGGCACGACTGGTTCGACAGCCAGGGCTACCAGACCGAACACAGCTACCACGGCCCGCGCTTCGAAACCTTTTATATGTGCATCCGCGCCGCGCAGGTCGGCTGCGGCGTCGCCCTGTTACCAAGGTTTCTGGTGGAAGAGGAATTGGCCGACGGCAAACTGGTCATTCCCTGGCAGCATGCAATGCCCAGCACCGATGCGTATTACCTGGCCTACCCGGAACACGCGGCGGAAGTGCCCAAGGTGCGGGATTTCGTGAAGTGGATGCTGGAGCAGATCGACAGTCCTGATGCGGTCTGAGGCTCCGCGCCGGGATAAAAATCGCTGGCAATCCACACCCCGGATATGAGCCACTAGCGCCATTGATTGATACCGCGCCAACGCGCGGTCCGCCTGGAGACCCCGTTATGAGCGAGAGTGTGTTTGCCGATCGCATCGTGCAGAACCTGCTCGACACCGACTTCTACAAACTGACGATGATGCAGGCGGTGCTGCACAACTACCCCAACGTCGAAGTCGAATGGGAGTTTCGTTGCCGTAACAGTGAAGATCTGCGCCCCTATCTGGCGGAGATCCGCTTCCAGGTCGAGCGTCTGGCCGAGTTGAGCCTGAGCGCCGATCAGTTGAGTTTCCTGGAGCGCATCAGCTTCCTCAAACCTGACTTTCTGCGATTCCTCGGCCTGTTCCGCTTCAACCTGCGCTACCTGCACACCGGCATCGAGAACGGCGAACTGTTCATCCGTCTGCGCGGGCCGTGGCTGCATGTGATTCTGTTCGAAGTGCCGCTGCTGGCGATCGTCAGCGAAGTGCGCAACCGCTATCGCTACCGAGAAACGGTGCTGGAACAGGCCCGCGAACAGCTTTACCGCAAGTTCGACTGGCTGACGGCCAACGCCTCGACCGAAGAATTGTCGCAGTTGCAGGTCGCCGATTTCGGCACACGCCGGCGGTTTTCCTACCGCGTGCAGGAAGAAGTGGTGAACGTGCTCAAGCATGATTTCCCCGGGCGTTTCGTCGGCACCAGCAACGTGCACCTGTCCCGCGAACTGGACATGAAACCGCTGGGCACCATGGCCCACGAATGGATCATGGCCCACCAGCAACTCGGCCCGCGACTGATCGACAGCCAGATCGCCGCCCTCGATTGCTGGGTCCGCGAGTACCGCGGTTTGCTGGGGATCGCCCTGACCGACTGCATCACCACCGACGCGTTCCTAGGCGATTTCGATCTGTTCTTCGCCAAGCTGTTCGACGGTTTGCGCCATGACTCCGGAGATCCGGTGCAGTGGGGCGAAAAATGCATCGCCCACTATCACAAGCTCGGCATCGACCCGATGAGCAAGACCCTGGTGTTCTCCGACAGCCTGACGCTGCCCAAGTCGCTGGAGATCTTCCGGGCGCTGCGGGGCCGGATCAATGTCAGCTTCGGCATCGGCACCAACCTCACCTGTGACATTCCGGGTGTCGAACCGATGAGCATCGTGCTTAAAATGACCGCCTGCAACGGCCAACCGGTGGCGAAGATCTCCGACGAGCCGGGCAAGACCCACTGCAAAGACCCGAATTTCGTCGCCTATTTGCGACACGTTTTCCAGGTTCCTGCCGTTTCCAGCCTTTCTAGCAAGGAGTGAATTCATGCAAGCCGTACAGCGTGAGATTGCTGAACAGCTCAACGTTCAGCCGCCGTTCGCCGATTACCAGGCCCTCGAAGCGGAAGTCGCCCGACGCATCACCTTCATCCAGGATTGTCTGACCAATTCCGGGCTCAAGACCCTGGTGCTGGGCATCAGCGGCGGTGTCGACTCGCTGACCGCAGGCCTCCTGGCCCAGCGCGCCATGCGTGAACTGCGCGAGCGCACCGGCGACAACGGCTACAAGTTCATCGCTGTGCGCCTGCCGTACGACGTGCAGTTCGATGAACACGACGCCCAGGCCTCGGTGGACTTCATCGCCCCGGACGAACGCCACACCGTCAACATCGGCCCGGCAGTGAAATCCCTGGCCGGCGAAGTCGCAGCCTTCGAAGGCAAGCACGCGGTGTCGGTGGATTTCGTGCTCGGCAACACCAAGGCGCGGATGCGCATGGTCGCCCAGTACACCATCGCCGGCGCGGCCCATGGCCTGGTGATCGGTACCGATCACGCGGCGGAAGCGGTGATGGGTTTCTTCACCAAGTTCGGTGACGGCGCCTGCGACCTGGCCCCGCTCAGCGGTCTGGTGAAAAATCAGGTCCGGGCCATCGCCCGCAGCTTCGGCGCACCGGAATCGCTGGTGGAAAAAGTGCCGACGGCGGACCTGGAAGACCTGTCGCCGGGCAAACCGGACGAAGCCTCCCACGGCGTGACCTACGCCGAGATCGACGCCTTTCTGCACGGCGAGCCGGTGCGTCAGGAAGCGTTCGACATCATCGTCAACACGTACAAGAAGACCCATCACAAACGCGTCATGCCGTTTGCGCCTTGAATCCAGGGCATAAAAAAAGCGTCCCTCGGGACGCTTTTTTTTGACCGTGTTTTTCTTACTTCACGGTCACTGTGCCTTTCATCATCGAGATGTGGCCCGGGAACGAGCAGAAGAAACCGTAATCGGTGCCGGGTGCCAGTTTCGATACGTCGATGGTCAGCGAATCTTTCTCGCCGGCGCCAATGATCTTGGTGTGGGCGATGACGCGCTCGTCACCGTCCTTCAGGTAGTTCTTGTCGATGCCCGCGGCCAGGCCGTCAGTGGCGATCGGCTGCATGTCAGCGGTCTTGCTGACCACCAGGTTGTGGCCCATGACGTTCTTCGGCAGGCTGCCGGAATGGGTCAGTTCGACGGTGAAAGTCTTGCAGCTCTTGTCGATCACGATCTCCTTGGTGGTGAAGGACATCTGGTCGGTGGAGTCAACGGTGGTTTTGCACTCGGCAGCCATCAATTGGCTGCTGGCCAGCGCCAGCAGGGATACCGCAACAACTTTGGAAAACATGGTGAATCTCCAAGGCAGGGTTAACAAAAACACGAATGGGGGAAAGACTGCCTGAAATCTTCGCAAGTTCCTATGACTTGAGTCAAAAATTGTATACAACTTTCAGGCTATGACACTCATCGAAACAATCTAACAGCCAGACGTTTGGCCGGGCCGTATCTTCAGGGCTCAACTCTCATCTGGAGCATCAGTCATGTCCTTCAACAGTCTGTTGTGCAGCCTGCTCGCCGCCTACGCCTGTGGCGCCAGCGGCACCTATGAAACCCCGAAACGCGAAGTCTAGCCCTTGGATCAAGGCGTGCCAGCCATTACCCTGTGACGGATTGACCCAGGAGGAAGGCATGTCTCTCACATCCGTTTGTGTATTTTGCGGTGCCAACGCCGGCACCACCCCGGCGTACACCGAAGCCGCCATCGCCCTCGGCAAAGCCATTGCCGAGCGCAAACTGACGCTGGTCTACGGCGGTGGCGCCGTCGGCCTGATGGGGATTGTCGCGGACGCCGCGCTGGCGGCCGGCGGCGAAGTAATCGGCATCATCCCGCAGAGCCTGATGGACAAGGAAATCGGTCACAAGAGCCTGTCGCGCCTGGAAGTCGTCGACGGCATGCACGCCCGCAAGGCGCGCATGGCCGAGCTCAGCGATGCGTTCATCGCCCTGCCGGGTGGCCTCGGCACGCTTGAAGAGCTGTTCGAAGTCTGGACCTGGGGCCAGCTCGGCTACCACGGCAAGCCGCTGGGCCTGCTGGAAGTGAACGGTTTCTACAGCAAACTCACTGCATTTCTCGATCACATCGTCGGCGAAGGCTTCGTTCGCGCACCGCACCGTGACATGCTGCAAGTGAGCGAATCGCCGCAAACGCTGCTCGATGCTCTCGACCAGTGGAAGCCGACCGTCACGCCAAAGTGGGTCGACCAGAAACCCGGTTAACCCCCGGGCACCGATACAGGGCAGAATACGCGCCGCTCAACCTCACCTTCGACCCAAGAGGATCGCCCATGGCCAAACCCAATTACTCCTTCGCCAAGCGTCAACGTGACCTGGCCAAGGAACAGAAGAAAGAGGAAAAGCTTCAGCGCAAGAAACAGATGGCTGAAGAAGCGGCACTGAACCCTGACGGTGAAGTGGCGACCGATGATGATGTTGATGCACCGAAAGACCCGGCGCCCGACGCCTGAGCAACACCGCAGGACCACTGAACGCAAAACCTGCAGGATCGGGCTTGCCCGCTCCTGCAGTGTGCTTCATCACTCATTCAGTGGCATCACCGTGACCCGGACCTCGGGATCATGGCTCCCCCCTCCCAGAATCACCCCGCGCAACGGCGACACATCGGAAAAATCCCGGCCCCAGGCCAGGGTGATGTGCTCCAGTGCCGGTTGCACATTGTTGGTCGGATCGAAATCCACCCAACCCAACACCGGGCAAAACACCGACACCCAGGCATGGGACGCATCGGCGCCGATCAATCGCGGTTGCCCCGGTGGTGGCCGTGTCAGCAGATAGCCGCTGATGTAGCGCGCCGCCAATCCTCGGGAACGCACGCAGGCCAGCATCAGGTGGGCAAAGTCCTGACAGACTCCGCGCCGCCGCTCCAGCACCTCGACCAGCGGAGTCGCGACTTGCGTCGCCTCGGCATCGAAGGTGAATTCGTCGAAGATCTTTTCCATCAACGCCTGCACGCCCAGCAGCAACGGTCGCCCAGGCGGAAAACAGCTTTCGGAGAACTCGACGAAACTGCGCTTCAAGTGAACGTAGGGTGACTGAAACCGGTAGCGACAAGCCTCCAGCAATTCGGCAGACAACGGCTGGCTGCTGTAGGTCAGCGCATTGCGCGTCAATTCCCAGGCCGGGGACAGATTGAAATCCAGCGCCGGCCGCGCCAGCACCTCGACCGTCAGCCGTGCGTTGACCTGCAATTCATCATGAGGCCGTTCGAACGCCAGGCGCGTCAGCGGATTACCGAATACATCCTGTTCGTCACGACGTGCGGTCGGCTCCGGACTGATCAGCAATTGCTGCTCGGTGCAGCGCTGCCAGGCGCACTCACGGGGCCACAGATGCGCCAGCTGCTGTGCCAGCGAGACCGGGCTGTCGTAGTGATAACAAGTGTCGTGAAGGATCTGGTAGTGGGCATTCATCAGACGGACACCGTGCGCTGGCTGACATCATCGACATGGGCGAAATGGCGCAGGGCCAGACGATCGGACACCTGGCCGCTGGCGTCGGCGATGTCTTGCAGCAGATCCGCCAGCCCGTCGAGGGCCGCACGTACGCTGGATTCGCCGAACAGGGGATTTTCCAGACAACCCAGGTCGAAGCGCGCCAGACGCTCGACCAGTTCTGGCAACCCGGCCTCCCTCGGCACACCGAAATCATCGTTCAGACGCTTGAGGGTGCGCGTCACCAGTTTCAACTGGAACAACACCGCATGGGGGTTCTGCTCGTCCAGCAGCAACAGGTCGAGCACCGGAATCAACTGCGCCACCGCCAGATAGCGCGAACGATAGGTGATGCTGCTGTTGCCCAGTTCCAGCAACCACTCAAGCCCCGCTTGATCGAACGCCCCGGCGCCGCGCAGGAAACCCGCGAGGCTGCTGCTGAGAAATTGCAGGCGCTCGATGCGCCGGCCGATCATCAGGAAGCGCCAGCCTTCGTCACGGGTCATGTCGTCGAGGGCAAACCCGGACAGCGCCGCCAGCGACATCACCAGCCGGTTGAGAAAATCCAGCAGCTCGCCGAAGTCCGGCTCGTCGGTGTCCAGTTCCGTCGCCTCGCGCTGCAACTCCACCAGCGCCTGCCAGTTCTCCCGCGAGAGCTTGCCGCGCACCTGCGACGCCGCCCACTGCAAGCGTTGCAGGTTGGAACGCAAGCTGAACGACCAGTCCTCGCCGAGCAAAGCCGCGAGCAGGCGCTCCGGCAACTCGCCTTCGTCTGGCAGCAGCATCAGGCGCTCACCGAGCTCCACGGCAGCCTGCAAGGCTTGTGGATCGTCACCGTCGACGTACCGCGCCAGCATGATCCGCAACAACCGCGCGCTGTCGTCACAGCGCTCGCAGTAACGACCGAACCAGAACAGGTTTTCCACCACCCGCGACGGCAGATACGGATCGCGCCGCACCAGATCAGGCACACCGATGTTGCGCTGCGCCTTCCATTGTTCACCGCTTGGCGGCCGCTCGCCCAGCACCCAGGTGTCCTTGCTCGCGCCGCCGCGCTGCATCGACACCACTTCGGCATCGGCTTCGGCCGCCACCCGGGTCAGGCCACCGGGCAGCACTCGATAGCCGTCGCGACTGGCCACCGCGTACATGCGCATGCCGATGGCTCGCGGTTGCAACTGGCCGTCCTCGGGCTGCCAGATCGGCGCGTGGGACAGTTGCGCAAGTTCTTGCGCGACATAGGCATAAGGCCGGGCCTGCATGCGCTCGGCGAGACTCTGGCGCTGTTTTTCGCTCAAATCACGTCCGAAAACGGGCGCAAAACTCTGGGATGGGAAAGCCGGTTTGATCAGCAGTTCCGGCAATTTTTCCAACGCTTGGGCCAGTACCGGCGCCTCTCCACACCACCAGGTGGCGATGGAGGGCAGGATCAGTTCTTCGCCGAACAGGTGCTGATTGATCTTCGGCAAGAAACCCAGCAGCCCCGGCGACTCCAGCACGCCGCTGCCCAGCGCGTTGGCCACCAGCACCCGGCCCTGGCGCACGGCCTCAAGCAGCCCGGGAACGCCCAGCGCCGAATCCGTGCGCAGTTCCAGCGGATCGCAGAAGTCATCGTCGAGCCGACGCATGATCGCGTGAACCCGACGCAGACCACTGAGGGTTTTCAGGTAGACCGTGGCATCGCGCACCGTCAGGTCACCGCCCTCCACCAGCGGATAGCCGAGCTGGCGTGCGAGATAAAGATGTTCGAAATAGCTTTCGTTGAAACGCCCCGGGGTCAGCAACACCACCAGCGGCGCGTCATCGTCGCAGGGTGCCTGACGGGCCAGGGTTTCCTGCAAGGTACGGAAGAATCCGGCCAGATGCTGCACTTTCAAGTCCCGGTACAGCTCGGGGAAGGCCCGGGACACGATGGTGCGGTTTTCCAGCGCATAGCCGGCACCGGACGGCGCCTGGGTACGATCCGCCGTCACCCACCAGCGCCCGTCCGGTGTGCGCGCCAGATCCACGGCATACAGATGCAGAAAGGCCCCGTCCGGTGGCGAGATACCCTGACAGGGCCAGAGGAAGTTGTTGTGACCGAACACCAGCTCCGCCGGCAGCAACCCTTCGCTGATCAGCCGCTGCGGACCGTACAGATCCGCCAGCACCGCATTGAGCAGGCGCGCGCGCTGGGCGATCCCGGCCGACAGCTGTTGCCACTCGTCAGCGGCGATCACATGGGGCAGCAGGTCCAGTTCCCACGGACGATCCGCGCCCTTGGGGTCGGCATAGACATTGTAGGTGACGCCGTTTTCCTGAATCTGCCGGGTCAGCAATGCCTGACGCTGCACCAATTGCGTCGGGGTGCTGCGCTGCAATTGGTCGAACAGCCGCTGCCAGTGCGGACGCACCGCCCCGCCGGCGTCGAGCAGTTCGTGGTAAGTGCCCGCCGTCAGCGGGTAGCGGTCAAGCAGGTCAGGCATGGAAAGCTCGGCAGCCAGCAAGGAACGGTCAGACTAACGCAGGCACATGACGCCCGGATATACGAAAAATCCGGGCGTCGCGTACGATCTAAAAGCGTCGCAAATCGAGAGTCATCGGTAGCTCGTCGTTCGTTTCGACAATGGGTATAGGAAGTTTCCCCGGCGTGTGCCCGATGCGGAAGAAACGCGCCATGCGCCGGCTCTCCGCTTCGTTGGCGTTGACCGGCAACGTCTCGTAATTGCGCCCGCCCGGATGGGCGACGTGGTACTGGCAGCCGCCCAGCGAACGCTGCATCCAGGTGTCGAGCAGGTCGAACACCAGCGGCGCGTGCACCGGGATCGTCGGTTGCAGGCAGTTGGCCGGTTGCCACGCACGGAAACGCACACCGGCGACAAACTCGCCGACCCGCCCGGTCGGTTGCAGCGGTACCGGGATGCCATTGCAGGTCAGCAGATAACGCTGCGGCGGCAGCCCAGTGAGCTTGACCTGCAGACGCTCCAGCGATGAATCGACGTAACGCACCGTGCCGCCCGCCGCGCCCTCCTCGCCCAGCACATGCCAGGGTTCAAGGGCCTGACGCAACTCCAGCTCGATGCCGTTGACGGCGTAATCGCCGACCTTGGGAAAGCGAAACTCCAGATGCGCCGCAAACCATTCGGCACGCAGCGGATAACCGGCATTGTTGAGTTCGACGATGACGTCGGCAAAGTCCTGCTCGATGAAGTGCGGCAGCAGGAAGCGGTCATGCAACTCGGTGCCCCAGCGCGCCAGTTTCGGCGGCGCATAAGGCTCACGCCAGAACCGCGCCACCAGTGCCCGCAGCAACAGCTGCTGAGCCAGACTCATGCGCGCATGGGGCGGCATTTCGAACGCACGCAACTCCAGCAGACCGAGACGCCCGGTGGCGCCATCCGGTGAATACAGTTTGTCGATACAGAACTCGGCGCGGTGGGTGTTGCCGGTGACGTCGATCAGCAGATTGCGCAGCAAGCGATCCACCAGCCATGGCGCGCACGCGTCTCCCGGCGCCGGCATCTGCGCGAAGGCGATTTCCAGCTCGTACAGCGCATCGTTGCGCGCTTCATCGACTCGCGGTGCTTGAGAGGTCGGACCGATGAACAGACCGGAAAACAGGTAGGACAACGAGGGATGGTTGTGCCAATAGCTGATCAGACTGCGCAGCAGATCCGGGCGGCGCAGGAACGGGGAGTCCGCCGGCGTTGCTCCGCCGAGTACGAAATGGTTACCGCCACCGGTGCCGGTGTGTCGCCCGTCGATCATGAATTTCTCGGTGGACAGTCGGGTCTGGCGCGCCTCCTCGTACAGGAACTCGGTGCGCTCGACCAACTCATCCCACGTCGCGGACGGCTGGACGTTGACCTCGATCACGCCGGGATCCGGCGTAATACGGAAGTTGCTCAGGCGCGGATCGCTCGGCGGCTCGTAGCCTTCCAGCAGCACTGGACAGTGCAGTTCCTCGGCAGTGGCTTCGATGGCGGCCACCAGTTCCAGGTAATCCTCGACCCGTTCCAGCGGCGGCATGAACAGATACAACCGGCCTTCTCGTGCCTCGGCGCAGAACGCGGTGCGGGTCAGCCAGTCGGCGGATTCGTCGATCTTTGGCGCCCGTTCATCCGCCGCAGCCGGCGCATCATGGCGATTGAGTTGCGCAGTGTCGGGCAGTTCGGGGAAATCCTGATTCGGGTCGTTCGGATGAATGAACGGATACTCCGCCGCCTTCACCCAAGGCTGCGAACCCAATGGCAGGCGATAACCGAGCGGTGAATCCCCCGGCACCAGCCGGCAATGCTCATCCCGCAGATACCAGCGCCCGCTCTGCCATTGATCGCCCTTGGCGGTGCGTGCCAGCGGCAGCACCTGACCGATGACCTTGTCCAGCCCCTGACTGAACACCTTGCGCAGGCGCGCACGTTCCAGCGGCTCCTCCAGACGCGAGTCTTCGGCGCTGACGTTGCTCGGCAAGGCGCCCTCGCGCCAGAGGTAATAGAAATTGTCTTCGTAGGCCGGAAACACAAAACGTGTCGGCAGTTTCAGGCGTTCGGCGACACTCGCCAGAAAGCGCCCGGCCAATGCGCCATCGGCGCCGTAGTCCTGCTGCTCGTCGGCGATCAACGCGGTGTTGTGCCAGATCGGCACACCGTCGCGGCGCCAGTAGCAATTCAGCGACCAGCGCGGCAGTTGCTCGCCCGGATACCACTTGCCCTGACCGAAATGCACCAGCCCTTTTGGCGCATAGTGTTTGCGCATGCGCTGGAACAGTTCGGCGGAGAGCCGGCGCTTGTCCGGGCCCAGCGCGGCAGTGTTCCATTCGGCGCCATCCGGGTCGTCGATGGACACGAAGGTCGGTTCGCCGCCCATGGTCAGCCGCACATCGCCTTCCAGCAGATCGGCATCGATCTGCCGGCCCAGCGCCTGGATCGCCAGCCATTGCTCATCGGTGTAGGGCTTGGTGACCCGAGGCGCTTCCCAGATCCGCTCCACGGACATTTCGTGGCTGAACTCACATTCGCAAGGCTCCACCAGACCACTGATCGGCGCCGCCGAGGACGGATCGGGACTGCAGGCCAACGGGATATGCCCTTCCCCGGCGAACAGCCCGGAGGTGGCATCGAGGCCGATCCAGCCGGCGCCGGGCAAGTACACTTCGCACCAGGCATGCAGATCGGTGAAGTCCACTTCGGTGCCGGACGGGCCGTCGAGGCTTTTCACGTCGGCGGTCAGTTGTATCAGGTAACCGGAGACGAAACGCGCCGCCAGCCCGAGATTGCGCAGCAGTTGCACCAGCAACCATGCCGAATCGCGGCAGGAGCCGGAGGCGTGTTCGAGGGTGTACTCCGGGGTTTGCACGCCCGGTTCCATGCGGATCAGGTAATTGATGTCCTCGCTCAGGCGCTGGTTGAGCGCCACGAGGAAATCCACCGCCGGCAGCGGCGTGCGGTCGATGGCGTCCAGGTAGGCCTTGAGTTTTGGCGTCAACGGCAGGGTTTCGAGGTACGGCGCCAGTTCCTTGCGTTCATCGGCGGCGTAGGCGAAGGGGATTTTCTCGGCGTAGGGCTCGAGGAAAAAGTCGAACGGGTTGAACACTGCCATCTCGGCCAGCAGGTCGACCTCGATCCGCAGCTCGGCGGTTTTCTCGGGGAACACCAGCCTCGCCAGGTAGTTGCCCTGAGGGTCCTGCTGCCAGTTGATGAAGTGCTGCTCGGGCGAGACTTTCAGCGCATACGACAGAATCCGCGTGCGGCTGTGGGCAGCCGGGCGCAGACGCACGATCTGCGGGCCGAGTTCGACAGCGCGGTCGTAGCGGTAATGCGTGACGTGATGCAATGCGACATGAATCGACACGGCGTGCCTCCTGCGAGCCTAAGCGTATTCGAAAGCGCGCAAGACTTATGCCATGCAGAGGCTTGGGCGCTTTCCCGGAATGCTCAAGGCAGTACAGCACCAAAATCGGGCGATGCGGTGAAATGGTTTGGCACAGTTGCACGCAAATGTTGCGAGGCACAACGCAAAACGCCAACCCGAAGGTTGGCGTTCTGTTCACATCAGCAACGATTCAGCGTGGCACTACAGGCTTCTTCGTAGGCTTCGGCCCCTTGCCTTTCGCCGCGTCCTTGCGCTCCTTGGCGGCCTGCTGGTTGCGGGCGAATGCCGCAGCCTTGGCCTGTTCACGCTTGTCCCACGGGTTGCCGCCATCGCTGGCGCGGGGTGGCAGACCGGTGTGCTGGGTGAGGATCTTGGTGGTCTTCTCTTTCACGTCCTTCGCCACTTTATGGCTGCCGGACGGCGTCGAGTTCTTGCGACGGGCACTCTGGTAGCTGTCGGTGGCCGGCTGATGCGTCGGGATCAACTGGTTCTTGCCCGGCCCGATCAGGTCGGCGCGGCCCATGCGGATCAGCGCTTCACGCAGCATCGGCCAGCCTTTCGGGTCGTGATAACGCAGGAACGCCTTGTGCAGACGACGCTGCTCCTCGCTCTTGACGATGGTCACGCCGTCGCTCTTGTAGGTGACCTTGCGCAGCGGGTTCTTGCCCGAGTGGTACATCGCGGTGGCGGTGGCCATCGGCGAAGGATAGAACGCCTGCACCTGGTCGGCACGGAAGCCGTTGCCCTTGAGCCACAAGGCGAGGTTCATCATGTCTTCGTCGGTGGTGCCCGGGTGCGCGGCGATGAAGTACGGAATCAGGTACTGCTCTTTCCCCGCTTCCTTGGTGTACTTCTCGAACATGCGCTTGAAGCGATCGTAGGTGCCGATCCCCGGTTTCATCATCTGGTTGAGCGGACCTTCCTCGGTATGTTCCGGGGCGATCTTCAGGTAACCGCCGACGTGGTGGGTCACCAGCTCTTTGACGTACTCCGGCGACTCGACCGCGAGGTCGTAACGCAGGCCGGAGGCAATCAGGATCTTCTTCACACCCGGCAACGCACGGGCGCTGCGATACAGCTGGATCAGCGACGAGTGGTCGGTGTTCAGGTTCGGGCAGATGCCCGGGAACACGCAGGACGGCTTGCGGCACGCGGATTCGATTTCCGGGCTCTTGCAGGCGATGCGGTACATGTTCGCGGTCGGGCCGCCGAGGTCGGAAATGACGCCGGTGAAACCCGGCACCTTGTCGCGTATTTCTTCGATTTCGCGAATGATCGACTCTTCGGAGCGGTTCTGGATGATCCGGCCTTCGTGCTCGGTGATCGAGCAGAAGGTGCAGCCGCCGAAGCAGCCACGCATGATGTTCACCGAGAAGCGGATCATGTCGTAGGCCGGGATCTTTTCCTTGCCGTACGCAGGATGCGGGATACGTGCGTAAGGCATGCCGAACACGTAGTCCATTTCTTCGGTGGTCATCGGAATCGGCGGCGGGTTGAACCAGACGTCGACTTCACCGTGTTTTTGCACCAAGGCACGGGCGTTGCCCGGGTTGGTTTCCAGGTGCAGCACGCGGTTGGCGTGAGCGTACAGGACCGCATCACCACGCACTTTCTCCATCGACGGCAGGCGGATCACGGTCTTGTCGCGCGTCATCTTCGGGCTGGCCAGGATCTGCACGACCTTGGCTTCTTCCGGATCTTCAACCGGCCCCTTCTCTTGCTCGATGGCGCAAGCCTGAGTGTCCTGGGTGTTGACGTACGGGTTGATGATCTTGTCGATCTTGCCCGGACGGTCGATGCGCGTGGAGTCGACTTCGTACCAGCCCGCAGGGGTGTCACGACGGATAAACGCGGTGCCACGCACATCGGTGATGTCTTCGATCTTGTGACCGTAGGACAGACGCTGGGCGACTTCGACGATCGCGCGCTCGGCGTTGCCGTACAGCAGGATGTCGGCGCTGGCGTCGATCAGGATCGAGTTGCGCACGCGATCCTGCCAGTAGTCGTAGTGGGCGATGCGGCGCAGGGAGGCTTCGATGCCGCCGAGCACGATCGGCACGTGCTTGTAGGCTTCCTTGCAGCGCTGGCTGTAGACCAGGCTCGCGCGATCCGGACGTTTGCCCGCCATGCCACCCGGGGTGTAGGCGTCGTCGGAACGGATTTTCTTGTCCGCGGTGTAGCGGTTGATCATCGAGTCCATGTTGCCGGCCGCGACGCCGAAGAACAGGTTCGGCTCGCCGAGCTTCATGAAGTCGTCTTTGGACTGCCAGTTCGGCTGAGCAATGATCCCGACGCGGAAGCCTTGCGACTCCAGCAGCCGGCCGATGATCGCCATGCCGAACGACGGGTGATCGACGTAGGCATCTCCCGTCACAATGATGATGTCGCAGGAATCCCAGCCGAGCTGATCCATCTCCTCCCTGCTCATCGGCAGGAATGGCGCCGGCCCGAAACATTCGGCCCAGTATTTTGGATAGTCAAATAACGGCTTGGCTGCTTGCATGTCGATGACCGGTGTTGAGGTGAAAAATCGCGGGCGCGGAATATAGCACAAAAAATAACCAATTCCGACGGCTGTGGTCGGAAATATCAGGAGCACTCAGACGACGGAGCGCTTACTCGTCGTCGTCGAAGTTATAGCTGCCCGGCGCAAGGTTTTCGAAACGTGTGTATTTACCGATGAAGGCCAGGCGGATGAAGCCGATCGGGCCGTTCCGCTGTTTGCCGATGATGATTTCGGCGATGCCCTTGTGTTCGGTTTCCGGGTGATAAACCTCGTCCCGATACACGAACATGATGACGTCGGCGTCCTGCTCGATCGCTCCGGATTCCCGCAAGTCGGAGTTCACCGGACGCTTGTTGGGACGTTGTTCCAGGGAACGGTTGAGCTGCGACAGGGCAACCACCGGGCAGTTGAATTCCTTGGCCAGGGCTTTCAGGGATCGGGAGATCTCGGAAATCTCGTTGGTCCGGTTGTCACCGCTGGAGCCGGGAATCTGCATCAGCTGCAGGTAGTCGATCATGATCAGGCCGACATCGCCGTGCTCGCGTACCAGACGCCGGGTTCGAGCGCGCATCTCCGACGGGCTGATACCGGCGGTGTCATCGATGAACAGCTTACGATCGTTGAGCAAATTGACCGCCGAGGTCAGGCGTGGCCAGTCGTCGTCTTCCAACTGACCGGAACGTACCTTGGTCTGGTCGATACGACCGAGGGACGAAAGCATACGCATGATCAGCGATTCGCCTGGCATCTCGAGGGAGTACACCAGAACCGCCTTTTCACTGCGTAGCACGGCGTTTTCCACCAGGTTCATCGCGAAGGTGGTCTTACCCATCGACGGACGGCCGGCGACGATGATCAGGTCGGACGGTTGCAGGCCGCTGGTCTTCTCGTCGAGGTCGGTGTAGCCAGTGGACAGGCCGGTGATCGCGTCGGCGGTGTTGAACAGGGTGTCGATGCGGTCGATGGCCTTGGTCAGCAACTCGTTGACGCCCACCGGGCCGCCGGTCTTCGGCCGCGCCTCGGCAATTGCGAAGATCTGCCGCTCGGCTTCGTCGAGGATCTCTTCGGCGGTACGGCCTTCAGGGTTGAAGGCGGCGTCGGCGATGTCGTTGCTGATGCCGATCAACTGGCGCAACGTTGCACGCTGGCGGACGATTTGCGCATAAGCCTTGATGTTGGCGACGGACGGTGTGTTTTTCGCCAGTTCGACCAGATACCCAAGACCACCGACTTGCGAAGTCTGACCTTCCTTGTCCAGTTGCTCGGAAAGGGTCACGACGTCGATCGGCGAGTTCTGATCGGCGAGTTTGGCGATCGCACGGAAGATCAGACGGTGGTCATGCCGGTAGAAATCGCCGTCGGAGACTTGATCAAGCACGCGTTCCCAGGCGTTGTTGTCCAGCATCAGACCACCGAGTACAGCCTGTTCGGCCTCGATGGAATGCGGCGGCACCTTCAGGGATGCGGTTTGCAGATCGTATTGCTCGGGAGCGGAGATTTCGTTCATGGCCACTTTTTATTCAGGAAAAGCAGGGATTACAGAAAGACAAAGGGCACGACCTGTAAACAGGATCGTGCCCGATGTTAACCGTCTGACGGACAAGCCGCCAGCCGATCAGGTGTTGCTTAAGCTGCTACCACGACAACGCGTACGGTGGCTTCAACTTCGGCGTGCAGGTGCACAGCCACGTCGAATTCACCCACGTTGCGGATGGTGCCGTTCGGCAGACGAACTTCGCTTTTCGCAACTTCAACGCCGGAGGCGGTCAGTGCGTCAGCGATGTCGTGAGTACCGATCGAACCGAACAGCTTGCCTTCGTCGCCAGCGGTGGCAGTGATGGTCACTTCCAGCTCGGCCAGTTGGGCAGCACGGCTTTCAGCCGATGCTTTACGGTCTGCAGCAGCTTTTTCCAGCTCGGCACGACGCTCTTCGAACGCAGCAATGTTTGCTGGGGTCGCGGCGGTAGCCTTGCCGTAAGGCAGCAGGTAGTTACGACCGTAACCGGCCTTAACGTTCACTTTGTCACCCAGGTTGCCCAGGTTGGTGACTTTTTCCAGAAGGATCAGTTGCATGTGAAAATCCTCTTAACTTTTAACCTTCACCGTTCGCGCTATCGGTGTCTTTCGACACGTGACGACCGCGAAAATCAATCAGGCTGTCGACGATGGCCAAGACCACCAGTAACGGACCGAGCAAGTGCATGAAAGGCACGAGCGTCACGTATATCCCCACCAGCCAGAAACCGGCCAACCGCTTCTGCGCCACCAGCCCGTGAACCAAGGCCAGACCTGCGAAGAACAGCGGCACGCTGCACAACGGCAACAGGACCAAGGCATGCAGACCGAAGAACGGTGCCACACACATGACGGCCAGAAGCGACAGCGCAACGCTTTTCGGCAGTCGGATGGCGCGAAACTCGCGACCGAAACCGCCGGGGTTATACAACAACGCCTGCCAGTAGCGCCCAAGAATCAGGCACAGCACGCTAAAAACCTGCAACGACACCGCTGTCGAAATGATCGACAGTGGGACCGCCAATGCAGTGAGAATTGCCTTCTGATCTGCCGAGAATTTCTCGTAGACCTCACCCATCGCCAGCGGCAAGACTTGTTCAAACGTCTGCGCCAGAGTCTCGGTGAAGGAACTGAATACAGTCCCCAGGCTCACGGCAATCAACAATCCCACGGCCACGCTGACCAGCAGCGCGCGATTCCAGGTGTGACCGGCGCGTAAAACCAGCGCCAGACCGCAGGTCCCGAGCAACACAATCAGTGCCGTCGGGTCTTTCAGGTAGTGCCAGCTCACTAACGCTGACAACACTCCCACACCCAGGACGCTCAAGGCGTCCGAACCGCGCCGCAGGAGCACAAGGCAACCTGCAGCGGCACTCAACCAGAACAACAGCGGCAATGCCGCAGACCCGGCCACGACCAGCGTGGCCTGCATACGCCCCCGCATGATGAATTCAGCTAAGGCACGCATGCATTCGATCCCTTACTTACTTGTCGACTACCCGGTCTCAGCGGCCGTGGCTGTCGGTGTAGGCCAGCAGGGCCAGGAAGCGGGCGCGCTTGATAGCGGTGGCCAGCTGACGCTGATAACGAGCTTTGGTACCGGTGATGCGGCTTGGAACGATTTTGCCGGTCTCGGATACGTAGGCTTTCAGAGTGTTGAGATCTTTGTAATCGATCTCCTTCACGTCTTCAGCGGTGAAGCGGCAGAATTTACGACGACGGAAGAAACGTGCCATTTGATAGGCTCCTTAAAAGGTCCGTGGATTACTCGTCAGCGTTATCGCTGTTGTCGCTGTCGCTATCGCTGTCATCGCCATCGGCGCTGCCATCGTGCTCAGGACGTTCGCGACGCTCACGGCGCTCACTGCGGTTTTCTTCAGCCTTGAGCATCTCGGACTGGCCGGTAACGGCTTCGTCGCGACGGATGACCAGGTTACGGATCACTGCATCGTTGTAGCGGAAGTTGTCTTCCAGCTCGGCCAGAGCCTTGCCGGTGCACTCAACGTTCAGCATCACGTAGTGAGCCTTGTGAACATTGTTGATTGCGTAGGCCAGTTGACGACGGCCCCAGTCTTCCAGACGGTGGATTTTGCCGCCGTCTTCTTCGATCAGCTTGGTGTAACGCTCAACCATGCCGCCGACTTGCTCGCTCTGGTCAGGGTGGACCAGAAAGATGATTTCGTAATGACGCATGAATGCTCCTTACGGGTTGTAGCCTGCCGCTCAAAAACGGTCAGACAAGGAGTGAATGACACTTATGGACTTGCCGGCGCGGGGCACATGCGTGCCTGCCGTCACAGCAAGGGGCGCAATTGTAGAGAAGGGACAGAAGAGGTGCAAGGCAATTGGTGATTATTTGAACAGCCACCAAAACTTCGCCCTGCCATAAAACGCTGCGGGAGCGCAGTCTGCTCGCGATTGGGTGAAACACTCAACAATGATGCCGAATGTAACTCCGCTTTCGCGAACAGACTCGCTCCCACACTTTGGACGGCGTAAGGCTTAAGGCTTCTTGGCAGCCGCCTTGGCCTTGGCCCCGCGCTGGCGCTGGGCCTCGAACAGGCACACGCCCGTCGCAACCGACACGTTGAGACTGCTGACGCTACCGGCCATCGGCAGGTTCACCAGGTAGTCGCAATGTTCACGAGTCAGGCGACGCATGCCTTTGCCTTCGGCGCCCATGATCAGGATGGTCGGGCCGGTCAGATCCTGGTCGTAGATGCTGACCTCGGCCTCACCCGCCGTGCCGACAACCCACAGCCCGCGCTGCTGGAGCTTTTCCAGGGTGCGCGCGAGGTTGGTGACGGCCACCAGCGGAATCACTTCCGCCGCACCGCAGGCCACTTTACGCACGACGGGCGTCAGGGTGGCCGATTTGTCTTTCGGCACGATAACCGCCAGCGCACCGGCAGCGTCCGCCGAACGCAGGCAGGCGCCGAGGTTGTGCGGATCGGTCACGCCGTCGAGCACCAGCAACAGCGGCGCGCCTTCGGTGCGATCGAGCAACTCGTCGAGCATCGCTTCGCCCCAGACCTGGCTCGGACTGACGTCCGCCACCACACCCTGGTGCACGCCTTCGACCCATGCGTCCATTTCACGGCGCTCGGCCTGACCGATCTGGACCCGGTTTTCGTTGGCCAGCTCGATCAGCGTCTGCACCCGCGGATCGTTGCGGCTTTCAGCCAGCCAGATCTGCTTGACGCGCTTAGGGTGGTGACGCAGCAACGCTTCTACCGCGTGAACGCCGTAGATTTTTTCCAACTGACTCATGACTTCGCCTTCGGTTTACGTGCCCCGCCGCTTCTGGCTGGAGCGGAACCCGCTTTTGGCGGGCCCTTGCGGTGTTTGCTCGGTTTGGCTGGTTTGCCGCCGGTGGCCTTTTCAGGCGCCGACCGCCCGGTCTTTCCCCCGGACGCCGCTTTACCACCGTTTTTGGCGTCGGCCAGCAAGGCCTTCTTCATTTCACGGCTTTTGCGCAATTCGGCGTTTTTCGCCACGGCATCGCTCGGGCGATAAGCCTCGGCCACCTTTTCCTTGGCCGGACGACGACTGGCGGTTTTTGCCGGAGCCTTTTCTTCCACAGCCTTGGCCGCTGGAGCAGCAGTTTCGGTGCCACGCTTCTTGCGGCCGATTGGCGCGCTGATGGTTTTTTCGGCCATCTCGAAGTCGATCTTGCGCTCGTCGAGATCGACGCGCATGACCCGCACTTCAACGGTATCACCAAGACGGAAGCTGCGACCGGTGCGCTCGCCCGCCAAGCGGTGATGCACAGGATCGAAGTGGTAGTAATCGCCCGGCAGCGCCGTAACGTGCACCAGACCTTCGACGTAGATATCGGTCAGCTCGACGAACAGGCCGAAACCGGTCACGGCAGTGATCACGCCCGGGAACGACTCGCCCACGCGGTCTTTCATGAACTCGCACTTGAGCCAGTTCACCACGTCGCGGGTTGCTTCGTCGGCACGGCGCTCGCTCATCGAGCACTGCTCGCCGAGCTGTTCCAGGGCCGCCTCGTCGTACGGATAGATGCGCGCCTTCGGAATGGTCATCGCGCCGGCACGGCGAACGTGCGGGGTGTCCTGTTTCGAATGGATCACGCTGCGGATCGCCCGGTGCGTGAGCAAGTCCGGGTAACGGCGGATCGGCGAGGTGAAGTGGGTATAGGCTTCGTAATTCAGGCCGAAGTGGCCGTCGTTCTCGGCGCTGTACACCGCCTGGCTCAGAGAGCGCAGCATCACGGTCTGGATCAGGTGGAAATCCGGACGGTCCTTGATGCTGGCCAACAGGGCCTGATAGTCCTTCGGCGACGGGCCGTCCTTGCCTTTGTGCAGGGACAGACCAAGCTCGCCGAGGAATGCACGCAGTTTTTCCAGACGCTCCGGTGGCGGACCGTCGTGGACACGGTACAACGCAGGGATTTCGTGCTTTTTCAGGAATTCGGCGGTGGCCACGTTGGCCGCCAACATGCATTCCTCGATCAGCTTGTGAGCATCGTTACGGGTGGTCGGGCGGATTTCGGCAATCTTGCGCTCGGAACCGAAGATGATCCGGGTTTCCTGCGTTTCGAAATCGATCGCGCCACGGACGTGACGGGCAGCCAGCAATACCTTGTACAGCGCGTAGAGCTGTTTCAGGTGCGGCAGGACGTCGGTGTATTCACCGCGAAGCTTGCGCCCTTCGGTAGCCTTCGGCGTTTCCAGCATCGCGCTGACCTTGTTGTAGGTCAGACGGGCGTGGGAGTGGATCACCGCCTCATAGAAGCAGTAGTCGGTCATTTCGCCGGATTTGGAGATGGTCATCTCGCAAACCATGGCCAGACGATCGACGTGCGGGTTCAGCGAGCACAGGCCGTTGGAGAGCTGCTCCGGCAGCATCGGCACCACGCGCTCGGGGAAGTACACCGAGTTGCCGCGCACCTGGGCTTCGTTGTCCAGGGCCGAACCGATCTTCACGTAGCTGGAAACGTCGGCAATCGCCACGTACAACTTCCAGCCGCCGGAGAACAGGCGCAGCTTGCCTGGCTTGGATTCGCAGTAGACCGCGTCATCGAAGTCGCGGGCATCTTCGCCGTCGATGGTGACGAACGGCAGATGACGCAGGTCGACGCGTTTCTCTTTATCTTTCTCTTCGACTTCCGGCTTGAGCTTGCCGGCTTCCTTCAGAACGGCCTCAGGCCAGACGTGCGGAATGTCGTAGGTGCGCAGGGCGACATCGATTTCCATGCCCGGCGCCATGTAGTTGCCGACGACTTCGACCACATCGCCTTGCGGCTGGAAGCGCGGAGTCGGCCAGTGGGTGATTTTCACCTCGACGAACTGACCGATCTGGGCATTGGCGTTGCGGCCCGGGGTGACCAGCACTTCCTGCTGGATCTTCGGGTTGTCCGCGACAACAAAGCCGATACCGCCTTCTTCGAAATAGCGGCCGACGATGCTTTCGTGGGCACGGGACACCACTTCGACAATCACGCCTTCGCGGCGACCGCGACGGTCCAGGCCGGAAACACGGGCCAGGGCACGGTCGCCATCGAACACCAGGCGCATTTGCGCCGGGCTCATGAACAAGTCGTCGGAACCGTCATCCGGCACCAGGAAGCCGAAGCCGTCGCGGTGACCGCTGATGCGACCGAGGATCAGGTCGAGCTTGTCCACCGGCGCATAAGTGCCACGACGGGTGTAGATCAGTTGAGCGTCGCGCTCCATGGCGCGCAGGCGGCGGCGCAGGGCTTCGATCTGGTCTTCTGTGGTCAGACCAAATTCTTCGACCAGTTGCTCGCGGGCAGCAGGCGAACCCCGATCAGCAAGGTGCTGAAGGATCAGTTCGCGGCTGGGAATAGGGTTTTCATATTTTTCCGCTTCACGAGCGGCCTCGGGATCGAGGGACTGCCAATCGGCCATTAGAGAGTTTTCACCTTGTCTATATGCGGGTTAGTTTGGCATAGGCGCCATCAAACGGGAAATTTCCGACTCTATAAGGCGCGTCTTGAGCCTTGTATCGACGTCTGAAAGGCGTTTTGAACACCGCTGGTAAAAAAAACCATTTTTTTTTGCTGGCAGGGGTTTACAGTTAAAAAGACGCTCCGTATAGTGCGCGCCATCGACGACGTACACACGTTGCCGAGATGCCCAGATGGTGAAATTGGTAGACACGCCAGCTTCAGGTGCTGGTGACCTTACGGTCGTGGAAGTTCGAGTCTTCTTCTGGGCACCAATTTCGAGTTTGAGACTAGATCAGTTTCAAGACTCACACAAAAACCCGCGAAAGCGGGTTTTTTGCATTCTAAGCCGTCATTTTCTTAAAACTGATTTATTAAAATCAAATCAGGGGTTTACAGATCAAAAGACGCTCCGTATAGTGCGCCACATCAACAGCGGCAACGCTGAAGATGAAGCCCAGATGGTGAAATTGGTAGACACGCCAGCTTCAGGTGCTGGTGACCTTACGGTCGTGGAAGTTCGAGTCTTCTTCTGGGCACCAATTCAAATTCAAGGTCACGATCTTGAATCTCACAAAAACCCGCGAAAGCGGGTTTTTGCGTTTCCGGGGTTTGGAAAGGCCCGAGACACAGCGCCTACCAGACACACCCTCTCCCCGCAAGGAGCATTTGAGAAACGATATCGTTTATCATTGTTGCAAGTTTTTGCAATGCGACAGTGAGGAACCCTGCGAATGATGTTTCGAAATACCCTGCGCCGCGGCTTGACCTTCACCCTGCTCGGCCTGGCACTCGCCACTCCCCTCACCCAGGCTGCCGACGCGGTTTCCCTGACGCTCTACAACGGTCAACACAAGGAAGTCGGCGATGCGATCGCCAAAGCCTTCGAAGCCAAGACCGGCATTCACGTCAATGTACGCAAGGGCAGCAGCAACCAGCTCGCCAGCCAGATCATCGAAGAAGGCGACCGCTCCCCCGCCGACGTCATCTACACCGAAGAATCCCCACCGCTGAACAACCTCGGCGAACAAGGCCTGCTGGCCAAGGCCGACGATGCAACCCTGGCCGTTCTGCCAAAAGAATACGTCGCCGGCAACGGCACCTGGATCGGCGTCACCGCCCGGGTCCGCGTGGTGGCTTTCAACCCGAAACTGGTCGATGAAAAGGACCTGCCGAAATCGGTCCTGGATTTCGCCGACCCACAATGGCAAGGCAAGGTCGGTTTCGTGCCCACCAGCGGCGCGTTTCAGGAACAGGCCGTCGCCATCATCAAAAAGCACGGTCGCGAAGCCGCCGAAGAATGGCTGACCGGCCTGCGCGCCTTCGGCAAAACCTACAGCAACAACATGGTCGCCCTCAAGGCTGTGGAAAACGGCGAAGTCGCCACCGTACTGGTGAACAACTACTACTGGTTCGCCCTGCAACGGGAGAAAGGCAAGCTCGACTCCAAACTGCATTACTTCACCGGCGGCGATGTGGGCGGTTTGATTACCGTCTCCAGCGCAGCCGTGCTGAAATCCAGCAAGCATCCAAAAGAAGCCCAGCAATTCCTCGCGTACATGGCCAGCGAAGAAGGCCAGCGTGTGATCACCCAGACGACTGCCGAGTATCCGCTGCACAAAGGCATGGAGTCGGATCGCGGCCTCAAGCCTTTCAGTGAACTGGAAGCGCCGGACGTCACGCCCGCCGACCTGGGCAATGCCGAAGAAGCGCTGGACCTGGAACGCGAAGTTGGCCTGAACTGATGACCGCATCGCTATCCGCCTCCGCCGCTCGCGGGGGTTACGTGCCACGCCGCAAGCGGCCATCGATCTGGCTGGTGCTGCCGGTGTTGTTGCTGGTGGTCATGAGTCTATTGCCGCTGGCCTACGTCGGGCTCAAAGCCTGGCAGGCCGGCTGGAGCGAAGCGCTGCACTTGCTGTGGCGCCCCTACGTGTTCGGCCTGCTGCGCAACACGCTGGCACTGATGGTCGGCGTAACCGTGACTTGCGGCGTGATCGGCCTGTCGCTGGCATGGTTGCTGGAGCGCAGCAATCTGCCGGGCCGGCGCCTGTGGGGCGTGATTCTATGCTTGCCATTCGCGGTGCCGGCCTTCGTCAGCAGCTTTACCTGGGTTTCACTCAGCGCGCAGTTCGAAGGGCTCGGCGGGGCGATTCTGGTGATGAGCCTGTCTAAATACCCGCTGATCTTCCTGCCGGTGGCAGCCACGCTGCGCAATCTCGATCCGTCCCTTGAAGAGTCCGCCCGAACGCTGGGACAGAATCGCTGGGGCGTGTTTTTCCGCGTCACCCTGCCGCTGCTCTGGCCGTCTTTGCTGGCGGGCTCATTATTGATTGCGCTGCACATGCTGGTGGAATTCGGCGCACTGTCGATCATCGGTCTGCAAACCTTCACCACCGCGATCTATCAGCAATTCGAACTGGAATTCAGCAATGCCAACGCGGCGATGCTGTCTGCGGTGCTGCTGGCGCTGTGCCTGATGCTGCTGTGGCTGGAACTGCGGGTGCGCGGCAAGGGCCGTCATGTGCGTACCGGCCAAGGGGCTGCGCGTCGCGCCGAGCAAGTGCAATTGGGACCGTGGGCCGCTGCGGGTCAGCTGTACTGCCTGATGCTGGCGATTGTCGGCAGCGGGATTCCACTGGGGATGCTGGCGTACTGGCTCGCCGTGGGATCGTCAGCGGCGTTCCCGGTTGCCGCGATCACTGAAGCTTTACTGTCTTCATTGGCGCTGTCTCTGGGCGGCGCAGGATTGTGTCTGGTGCTGGCGGTGCCGGTCGGGTTGCTGGTCGTACGTTACAAAGGCCAATTGGCGATCTGGGCCGAGCGCCTGCCTTATCTGCTGCACGCGCTGCCGGGGCTGGTGATCGCCCTGACACTGGTGTATTTCGCCCTGCATTACGTGCCGGCGCTGTACCAGACTTCCGCGCTGTTGCTGATCGCTTATGCGCTGCTGTTTCTGCCACTGGCTCAAGCGCCGATCCGCACGGCGCTGAACAAGGCAGCACCACAACTGGAAGAGGCCGCCCGCACACTGGGCGCGTCTTCGTTCACCGCGTTCTGCCGCGTGACTTTACCGATCATCTTCCCGGCACTGGGCGCGGCGTTTGCGCTGGTGTTTCTGGATGCCATGAAGGAACTGACGGCGACGCTACTGCTGAGTCCGACCGGGCTCAACACCTTGGCGACCGAAGTCTGGGCACACACCGCGAACGTCGAATTTGCCGCGGCAGCGCCTTATGCGGCGTTGTTGATTGTGGTGTCGGGCTTGCCCGTGTATCTGCTGACGACCCGAATGTATTTGAGCCGATAAAAAAATCGCAGCCGAAGCTGCGATTTTTTTGCCTGCACTATCAGGCCCGGAACTGCCCCAGACTGGCCTTGAGCTGCGCCGCCAGTCCATCCAGCACCTTGCCGCTGGCCGTTGTCTCGACCACCGCCTGAGCGGCTTTCTCGGCCTGGGCATGAATCGTCTCGACGCGCCCACGCACAGCCTGCGCGCCTTGCGCCTGATGCGCCGCGGCCTGAGTCGCCAGACCAATCGCCGCATGCACCTGCTCGACCGACGCCTGCACCGACTGCTGCAGTCGCGCGCTGTCACGCAGCACCAGCAAACCTTCGCTGGCCTGACGTCCGGCCTGACCGATCGCCTCAACGGCCTCACGGGCGCCCTGCTGCAAGGCCACGATGTGCGCCTGGATGTCGCCAGTGGAGCTTTGGGTCTTGCTCGCCAGCGCACGGACTTCATCCGCCACCACCGCAAACCCTCGCCCCGTTTCACCAGCCCTGGCCGCTTCGATGGCGGCGTTGAGCGCCAGCAGGTTGGTCTGCTCGGCGATGCCGTGAATCACGGTCAACACCACTTCGATCTGCTCACTTTGCTGCGCCAGGCGCTCGATGACTTTCGCGCCGGTATCAACCTGCCCTGCCAGCGCCTCGATCAGGCTGCCGACCTTGGCCGACGTGCGGGTGTTCTCGTCGGTAGCCTGACGAATATCCACCACCTGCTTCAGCGCCGCCTGCATCGCATGGCTTTCCGACTGCGCCTCATCGGCCATTTGCGACAGTGCCCGCAGACTTTCGGCGACTTCATCACGCTGCATCCCGGCCGCCGCGTCGGCACCGGCATTGCGCAACGTCATCGCGCCGATTTCCACACCGGTACGCTGAGCCACATCCCCGGCCTCGCGCACGATCGGTTGCAACTTATCCACAAAGCGGTTGACCGCCGAAGCCATGTCGCCGATTTCGTCTTTGCTGTTGATCTGCACACGCTTGGTCAGATCGCCCTCACCCGCCGCGAGATCATCCATGGCGGCGTTGAGCATCTTCAAGCGGTTGACCACACGGTGACCGAGTACAACGGCCAGCAGCAACAGCACGCCGGCACCGACCAGCGCCAGGCCCATGCCGATGCGCCAGCGCAGCGTCGCGGCGGCGTCCTGTACGGTGCTGGTCGTGTTGGCTTTCATCTCGGCAGCCGTGGACTGCGCCGATTGCAGGCGCGCGCGCATGGCGGTGGCACTGTCGGCAGCAGCACCCTTGAGGCTGTCGCCGACCAGTTGATCGCTGCTGGCGATCAGCGCCGAGAAGCGTTGATCGAGTGCCGCCAGATCGGTATCCACCGAGGCCGTCGAGACGCCCATCAGCACCTTGCCGATTTCGACTCCGTTGGGATTGATCGACGCTTCGAGGTAATAGACCGAGGGATCGTTCTTCGCCGCATCCAGCACTTTATCCAGCGCCCGCTCACCTTGGCCTTTTTCCAAAAGGGCCTTGTTGATCGGGTTTTCGCGGTTGAGATAGCGGGTCAGATGCTGGCCGGTGGCGTCGTCGTAAACCACGAACAACACGTTGGGATTGCGCTGGGCTCGGCGGGCGAATTCGGACAGGGTCGGCACGTCGCTGTCCCACATGGCGCGAGGCGCTACGGAGGCGAGCAACTGGGCCATGTCGTTGGCCGAATCCTTCAGGTCTTTCTCCAGGGTCGCACGCAGTTGTGCCTGCTCGTCCTTCAGACGCGAGGACAGGCCGGCAGTCAGCCGCTGACGAGTATTGGTGGATAGCGTATCGAGGCTCGACGTGACTTCCCGCCCGGCCTGCTCCAACTCACCAGACAGCTTCTGGCTATCGACGCCCAGGCGAGCACCGAGATCGGCTTCCAGCGCGGTGACGGTGCTCCGCGTCAGGGCGACGGCCACCAACACTTGCACCAAAAGGGCGATACCAAGGGTAACGAATACGGGCCGCAACAAACGGCTTTGTAACAGTGAGAGAACGGCCGACACTGTGAATCCCTCTACTTCTGACGCCATTAATTTGATGGCACTCTTGTAGACAGATTCACAGCAAAGGTCATGCCGTCCAACAGGCATAAACGACAAAGGCCCCGATGAAGGGGCCTTTGTGTTTTTACATCAACGACTTATCAAGCGAACGGATGACGCAGAACGATGGTTTCGTTGCGGTCCGGGCCCGTCGAAATAATGTCGATCGGCGCGCCGATCAACTCTTCAACGCGTTTGATGTAGGCACGAGCGTTGGCCGGCAGCTCTTCCAGGGTCTTGGCACCCACGGTCGACTCGGTCCAGCCCGGCACTTCTTCGTACACAGGCTGCAGGCCCACGTAGCTATCAGCGTCAGTCGGCGCAACAGCGTTGCCTTGCGCGTCTTTGTAGCCGGTGCAGATGTTGATGGTTTCCAGACCGTCGAGTACGTCCAGCTTGGTCAGGCAGATGCCCGAGATGCTGTTCACATCGATAGCGCGACGCAGGATAACGGCGTCGAACCAGCCGCAACGACGGGCACGGCCGGTGGTAGCACCGAACTCGTGACCTTGTTTGGCCAGGTGTGCGCCCACTTCGTCGAACAGCTCAGTCGGGAATGGACCCGAACCTACGCGAGTGGTGTAAGCCTTGGTGATGCCCAGGATGTAGTCCAGGAACATCGGGCCAACGCCCGAGCCGGTCGCCACGCCACCAGCGGTGGTGTTGGAGCTGGTCACGTACGGGTAGGTACCGTGGTCGATGTCGAGCAACGAACCTTGGGCGCCTTCGAACATGATGTCTTTGCCGGCGCGACGCAGGTCGTGCAGCTCGGCAGTGACGTCCAGCATCAGCGGCTTGAGCAGCTCGGCGTATTCCTTGCACTCGGCCAGGGTCTTTTCGAACTCGATGGCAGGCTCTTTGTAGTAACCAACCAGCATGAAGTTGTGGTAGTCCACCAGTTCACGCAGCTTGTCTTCAAAGCGCGGCATGTTGAGCAGATCGCCAACACGCAGGCCACGACGTGCAACCTTGTCTTCGTACGCCGGGCCGATGCCGCGACCGGTCGTACCGATCTTCAGCTCGCCACGGGCCTTTTCACGGGCCTGGTCCAGCGCCACGTGGAAGGACAGGATCAGCGGGCAGGACGGGCTGATACGCAGGCGCTCGCGCACCGGTACGCCTTTCTCTTCCAGCTTGGTGATCTCGCGCAGCAGGGCGTCGGGTGCAACCACCACGCCGTTGCCGATCAGGCACTGCACGCCTTCGCGCAGCACGCCCGACGGGATCAGGTGCAGGACGGTTTTTTCACCGTCGATCACCAGCGTGTGGCCAGCGTTGTGGCCACCTTGGTAGCGCACTACGGCGGCAGCATGTTCGGTCAGCAGATCAACGATCTTGCCTTTGCCCTCATCACCCCATTGGGTGCCCAGGACTACGACATTCTTACCCATAACACTTGTCCTCATTCGCGCAAACTTGGTGCCGGCGGTGGCCGGCAGGAAAACTCAAGAAGCCAGTGGCGATACTTGCCAAAGCCCGTTCTGCTGGATCAATTGCCGGTCGCAGTCCGCATCACGGGCGGCGGCCAAAGGTTGTCCAGGCAACGCCTGAACGACACGCTGACCCTCACTGCGCAACTGGCAAACCTGCTGCCAGAGTGCCGCATCCGTACTGTCAGGCATCCAGATACCGCCAGACGGTAGCTCGATCTCAGCACGCCCCAGGGTCACCAGGGTTTTCAAATCGGTGGAAAAGCCGGTGGCCGGACGGGCGCGACCGAAGTCGGCGCCGATGTCGTCGTAACGACCGCCCTGAGCGATGGACTGGCCAACACCCGGCACGAACACCGCGAACACCACACCCGTGTGGTAGTGGTAACCGCGCAACTCGCCCAGATCGAAGTACAGCGGCAGCTCCGGGAAGCGCGCCGACAGCCGCTCGGCGATCGCCAGCAAATCTTCCAGCGCGGCCAGTACCGGCGCCGGCGCATTGGCCAGACGCTCACGGGCAGCGCTCAATACTTCACGGCCGCCGCACAGATCGACCAGCGCACGCAGCATGCCGGACAGATCGGCCGGCAGGCCTTCGGTCAAGGTAATGACCTCGTCGATGGCCTTGCGTTGCAACGCATCGAACAACTGCTGCTCGACCTCACCCGACAGACCGGCCGCCTGGGCTAGACCGCGGTAGATGCCGACATGCCCCAGGTCCATGTGCACATCCGGCACATCGGCCAGTTGCAGCATGGCCAGCATCAGGCTGATGACTTCAACGTCGCTGCTCGGACTGGCATCGCCGTACAACTCGGCGCCCAACTGGATCGGGCTGCGCGAGGACGACAAGGCACGCGGCTGGGCATGCAGCACGCTGCCGGCGTAGCACAGACGGCTCGGGCCTTCGCGACGCAGGGTGTGCGCATCGATGCGCGCCACTTGCGGCGTGATGTCGGCACGGAACCCCATCTGCCGGCCCGATTGCGGGTCGATGACCTTGAAGGTACGCAGATCCAGGTCCTGGCCCGCGCCGGTCAGCAGGGATTCCAGGTACTCGATATGGGGAGTCACGACAAACTCGTAACCCCAGCTCTGGAACAGATCCAACACCTGACGACGCGCGACTTCAATGCGCGCCGCTTCCGGTGGCAGTACTTCTTCGATGCCATCTGGCAGCAGCCAGCGGTCTACCGTTGCCATTACGCCATTCCCCTTAGATCCGGGCGGCCAGCCCGAGGGCGAGCCTTGAGTGAAGCAGAAAATGACCGGCCCGTTCAAAACGCACGCGCATGAACGACGCGGCGAAAGGCCTGTTACCGGCTTCGCCCATCACTTTCCTCGAAAAACTGTCGGGTCATTCAACCCGATCTTCTGCAACAAAAACAGCAATCAAACGTGCAGACGCAAAAAAGCCGGGAATTTCCCGGCTGCCGCATCATACACACGTTTTCCCAAAGGATCACCCCGCCCGAGGTTTTAGCCGCCGGGCGGAATGATTCAGGTCAACGTCGTATCAAGGCTTGGACTTTTCCAGGTAACGGAAGAAGTCGCTGCTTGGGTCGAGGACCAGGACGTCGGATTTGTTCGCGAAGCTTTCACGGTAGGCACGCAGGCTACGGTAGAAACCGTAGAACTCCTGATCCTGACCGTAGGCCTTGGAGTAGATCGCAGCGGCCTGGGCGTCACCGTCACCGCGAATCTCTTCGGATTCACGATAGGCTTCAGCCAGCAGCACGCGGCGTTGACGATCGGCGTCGGCACGGATGCCTTCGGCAAGCTCGTTACCCTTGGCGCGGTGCTCGCGAGCTTCACGCTCACGCTCGGTGCTCATACGTTCGAACACACTGCGGTTCACTTCTTTCGGCAGATCGATGGCCTTGACCCGGACATCGACCACTTCGATACCCAGCTCTTTTTCCGCCATCTTGTTCAACGACGCCGTGATATCGGCCATCAGCGCATCGCGCTCACCGGATACCACTTCGTGCAGGGTACGTTTACCGAACTGGTCACGCAGGCCCGATTCCAGACGACGGGACAGACGCTCGTCGGCGATCTGCTTGAGGCCGGAAGTCGCGGTGTAGAAGCGCTCGGCATCCTTCACGCGCCACTTGGCGTAGGCATCGACCATCACGGCTTTCTTTTCCAGCGTCAGGAAGCGTTGTGTCGGTGCATCCAGCGTCATCAGACGTGCGTCGAATTTACGCACCTGGTTAACGTAAGGCACCTTCACATGCAGACCAGGCTGAACATCGGCCTGAACCACGCGACCGAACTGCAGCAACACCGCACGCTCGGTCTGAGCCACGATGTAGAAGCAGTTCCAGCCAACCAGTACCACAACAACGCCAACGATCAGGGCGATCAGCGATTTATTGCTCATCAGCGGGTCTCCCTTGTGCGCGACTGCGGCAGGTCAGTGACATGCGGCGTGACGTCCGTGTTGTTGCTGGCGGCAGCCGAGCCGGTGACCGGTGCATTGCTGCCCGAACTGTTCTGAATCATTTTGTCCAGCGGCAGGTAAAGCAGGTTGCTCTGGCCGTTCTTGTTGCCGGTCACGAGTACCTTGCTGGTGCTGCTGAAGACTTCCTGCATGGTGTCCAGGTACAGACGCTGACGCGTGACCTCGGGCGCCTTGCGATACTCGGCAACCAGCTTGGTGAAGCGATCAGCCTCACCCTTGGCGCGCGAGACCGTTTCGTCGCGGTAGCCGTTGGCATCTTCGAGGATGCGCTGGGCCTGACCACGGGCTTCCGGCACCACGCCATTGGCGTAGGTTTCAGCTTGGTTGCGCGAACGCTGCTCGTCTTCACGGGCGCGGATCACGTCATCGAAGGCTTCCTGCACTTCACGCGGTGCGGCTGCGCTCTGTACGTTGACCTGGGTGACGGTGATACCGGTGCGATAGGTATCGAGGAAACGTTGCAGACGCTCCTTGATCTCGCTGGCCATCAGCTCACGACCTTCGGTCAGCACCTGGTCCATCGCGGTGGAACCCACCACATGGCGCAGCGCACTGTCGGTCGCATGTTGCAGGCTGATTTCCGGCTGGTCGACGTTCAGCACGAAGTCCTGCAGGTTGCTGATCTTGTACTGCACGGTCAGCGGCACTTCGACGATGTTTTCGTCTTCGGTCAGCATCTGGCCCTGCTTGGTGTAGGCACGCTCACGCGTGACGTTTTCCATGTACTTCTTGTCGATCGGCGGGAAATAGATGTTCAGGCCCGGGCCGACGGTCTCGTAGTACTTGCCGAAGCGCAGCACCACGGCTTGCTCCTGCTCGTCCACCACGTACACCGCGCTGTACAGCCACACGGCCGCCAGCACGACGAGGCCGATGCCGAGCAGGCCGCCGAAGCCGCCACTCTTGCCCGAACCACCGCCATCATCACCCCGTTTCTTACCACCACCGAACAACCCGTTCAGGCTTTCCTGCAGCTTTCGGAAGGCCTCGTCGAGATCTGGTGGTCCCTTGCGGTCGCCGTTATTGCGGCGCTTGCCACCCCAAGGATCCTGATTGTTCGAGTTGCCACCCGGCTCATTCCAAGCCATAGCGCTCTCCATCTGATAAAGCAAAGACGCACCCACGGCGCGCCGACCAATGCTACAGAATGCCTGCCGTTGCGGCACAACCGCTTTTTCAGGCTTTTATTGCAAAGTGTGTTGCTCGATGAACTCCGTCGGCACAACGCCTTCACGACTGACCAGTCGATTGAGCTCCGAGCGTGGCAATCGAATGGCCAGCAAGCTGACACCTTCTTCGTCGTATTCTTCTTTCTGTACCGCGCCCAGCTCGAAGAACTGTGCACGCAGACGCGCAAACCGCTGGGGCAAACGCAAGGTTCCGACAAACAAATCACTGCCCAGCAATTCGGCAATGGCTTGCTCAAGCAATTCCAGACCAGTGCCATCCCGCGCCGACAGCCAGACCCGTTGAGGCCTGCCGTTTTCGTCGCGCTGGATTTGTGGCTCAACGCCTTCAAGCAAATCGAGTTTGTTATAGACCTCGAGGATCGGCAAGTCCTGGGCACCAATCTCGCCCAGCACCACCATCACCTGCTCGATCTGCAACATGCGATCCGGTTCGGCCGCATCGATCACGTGCAACAGCAGGTCGGAATTGCTCGACTCTTCGAGCGTAGACCGAAATGCCTCGACCAGCTTGTGCGGCAAATGACGAATGAAACCCACGGTGTCGGCCAGGACAATCGGCCCCAGGTCGTCCAGTTCCAGACGGCGCAGGGTCGGGTCCAGCGTGGCGAACAACTGGTCCGCCG
Organism: Pseudomonas allokribbensis; assembly: GCF_014863605.1. Lineage (NCBI taxonomy): Bacteria > Pseudomonadati > Pseudomonadota > Gammaproteobacteria > Pseudomonadales > Pseudomonadaceae > Pseudomonas > Pseudomonas allokribbensis. Next base: position 622,477 of record NZ_CP062252.1, on the reverse strand, counting down.
CGTACACGTCGGATTTCGTCACGTTATTGAAGAGCGTGGACTTGCCGGCGTTGGTATAGCCCACCAGAGACACGGTTGGGATATCCGCACGCGAGCGGCCGCGACGCGACTGTTCGCGCTGGCTGCGCACTTTTTCCAGCCGCCCCTTGATCTGGCGCAGGCGAACCCGCAGCAGTCGCCGGTCGGTTTCGAGCTGCGTTTCACCCGGACCGCGCATGCCGATACCACCACCCTGACGCTCAAGGTGAGTCCAGCCGCGAACGAGCCGGGTGCTCATGTGGTCAAGCTGGGCCAGTTCGACCTGGAGCTTGCCTTCATGGGTACGGGCGCGCTGGGCGAAAATATCGAGAATCAGACCGGTACGGTCGATCACGCGACACTCGAAAACACGTTCGAGGTTACGTTCCTGACTGGGCGTGAGGACGTGATTGAAGATCACCAGATCGGCTTCTTCGGCGTGGACCAGGTCGCGCAGTTCCTCGACCTTGCCGCTGCCAATCAGGAATTTGGCCGTTGGCCGATGACGCGGCACGTTAAAAAACGCAACGGTCTCGGCGCCGGCCGAATTTGCCAACTCCTGAAACTCCTGCGGATCTTCGCGCGCCTCAGGGTCCTGTCCATCCAAGTGAACGAGGATCACTCGCTCACCACCACCGTGGCGCTCAAAGAACAAAGGAGACTCCTATCAGGCGTTACCTGGCTCAGCGTCACCTGCTTCGGATTCGGTTGCGCTTGGCAGACGAATTGGACGAACCGGCACGACTGTAGAGATAGCGTGTTTGTAAACCATCTGGCTGACGGTGTTCTTCAGCAGGATAACGAACTGGTCGAACGACTCGATCGTGCCTTGCAGTTTGATACCGTTGACCAGGTAGATGGAAACCCCAACTTTCTCTTTACGTAAAGTATTCAAGTAAGGGTCTTGTAGCGAATGCCCTTTTGACATGTGCCGCACTCCTTTAAGGATTCAATATAAAAAATAGGTAATCAGATGGCTTTTGCCGCCACACCCCCAAGGATAGACGGCAATTGCAAGGACTCAGCTCAATATGGAGATGGTCCCAAGGTATTTCAAGGCGCGTGGCAGATTGTCGCAATCCAGACTGTCGAGCCAGTGTAAATCGTCCCAGCTGCGCAGCCAGGTAAACTGGCGTTTGGCCAATTGGCGCGTGGCAATGATGCCCCGCTCCTGCATTTCAGCCGACGTCAGCTTGCCATCCAGGTAATCCCAGACTTGGCGATAGCCTACCGCACGTATAGACGGCAACCCGGCATGCAGGTCACTTCTATTACGCAGGGCTACGACCTCGTCGATGAATCCCTGTTCCAGCATATTTGTGAATCTTTGTTTAATGCGGTCGTGCAGCACCTGGCGATTTGCCGGAGCAATGGCCAAGTTCGCGACAGTATAGGGCAATTGTTGCAGTCCCGATGCCGCAGCTTGGGTACTTTGTTCAGATTGTTTCAGCCGCAGTTCAGTCATGCTCTGACCGCTGACCCGATAGACTTCCAGCGCACGACTCAGGCGCTGAGGATCATTCGGGTGAATACGCGCTGCCGATTCCGGATCGATCACTGCCAACTGATCGTGCAAGGCTTGCCAGCCAAGGCGTGCAGCCTCTTCCTCGATCTGCGCACGAACCTCGGGATCCGCCGCCGGCATATCCGCCAGACCTTCGACCAAAGCCTTGTAATAGAGCATCGTGCCGCCTACCAGCAGCGGAATTTTTCCGCGTGCGGTGATTTCGGCCATGGCTTGCAGGGCATCGCGGCGGAAATCGGCCGCCGAATAGCTCTCGGCCGGGTCGAGGATGTCGATCAGCCGATGAGGATGTTCGGCGAGCAGTTCTTTGGACGGTTTGGCCGTGCCGATGTCCATGCCGCGATAGACCAGCGCCGAATCGACGCTGATCAACTCGCACGGCAGCACCTTGGTCAGCTCGATGGCCAGGTCGGTCTTGCCCGCAGCGGTCGGGCCCATCAGGAAAATCGCTGGAGGAAGCTGGCTCATCAACGACCGCGCAGAAACAGTTTGTCCAGATCGTCCAGGCCCAGTTGGGTCCAGGTCGGTCGGCCATGGTTGCATTGACCGCTGCGCTCGGTGTTTTCCATGTCGCGCAGCAGACCGTTCATTTCCGGCAAGGCCAGGCGGCGGTTGGCGCGGATCGCGCCGTGGCAGGCCATGGTGCCGAGCAGTTCATTCAGGTGCGCCTGGATCCGGTCACTGGTGCCGTATTCCATCAAGTCCGACAGTACGTCGCCCACCAGACGGTTGGCCTCGGCCTGTTTGAGCAGGGCCGGAATCTGGCGGATCGCCAGGGTTTCCGGGCCCAGACGCTGCAATTCGAACCCGAGACGCTGGAACCACGCCGCATGCTCTTCAGCGCAATCGGCCTCACGCTGACTGACCGCCAGCGACTCCGGCACCAGCAACGGCTGACCGCTCAGGCCTTCGCTGGCCATGGCGATCTTCAGGCGCTCATACATGATCCGCTCGTGAGCGGCGTGCATGTCCACCAAAACCAGGCCCTGGGCGTTCTCGGACAGAATATAGATGCCCTTGAGCTGCGCCAGCGCATAGCCCAGCGGCGGAATATCTTCCTGACCGGCCGGTAGCGCATTGGCATTCGCCTCGGGCAGCGGCGCGAAAAACTCGCGGTACGCAGCCTGAACTTCAGCGGCCGGCGGCACCGCAGATTGCGGACGCGGCGTGTATTGATACTGATAAGCGCCACCAGTGCTGGCGCCCGACGAGGTATTGAAAGTCGGTTGTGCCTGCGGCTGCTCCAGCAGCGCATTGGCGGCCAGACGCATTTCACCCTGCGGGCCAAACTCACCGGCTTCGAGGCCGGTCGGCCGGACGATCGCGGTGGTGACCGAACCGGCAAGCTGATCTTCCGGTCGCACATCGCCGAGGGCACGGTGCAAGGTGCCATACAGGAAGTCATGCACCATGCGCCCGTCACGGAAGCGCACTTCGTGTTTGGTCGGGTGCACGTTGACGTCGACCGCTGCCGGATCGACCTCGAAAAACAGCGCAAACGTCGGATGCCGACCGTTGAACAGCACATCGCGATAAGCCTGACGCACCGCGTGGGCCACCAGTTTGTCGCGCACCGCACGGCCGTTGACGAAGAAATACTGCAAGTCCGCCTGACTGCGGTTGAACGTCGGCAGACCGACCCAACCCCACAGGTGCAAGCCGTTGCGCTCGATCTCGATCGGCAACGCCTGCTCAAGGAAGCCCGAACCGCAGATCGCCGCCACACGCCGGGCGCGGGCCGCGTCATCGTGAGCCTCGTGCAGGCTGAGGATGGTCTTGCCGTTGTGGCGCAAATGGAAGGCCACGTCGAAACGCGCCAGCGCCAGACGCTTGATCACTTCTTGCAGGTGATCGAATTCGGTTTTTTCGGTCTTGAGGAATTTGCGCCGTGCCGGGGTGTTGAAGAACAGGTCACGGACTTCCACCGAGGTGCCGACCGGATGCGCCGCCGGCTGCACGCGGGGTGCCATGTCGCGACCTTCGGTCTCGACCTGCCAGGCCTGATCGGCATCGCGGGTACGCGACGTCAGGGTCAGGCGCGCCACGGAGCTGATCGACGCCAGTGCCTCGCCCCGGAAACCCAGGCTCATCACCTGTTCGAGGTCTTCAAGGTTGCGGATCTTGCTGGTGGCGTGACGGGCCAGCGCCAACGGCAGGTCATCGGCAGAAATGCCGCTACCATCGTCACGCACCCGCAGCAGCTTGACGCCGCCCTGCTCGACATCGACGTCGATGCGCCTGGCGCCGGAGTCGAGGCTGTTTTCCAGCAATTCCTTGATCACCGAGGCCGGGCGCTCAACCACCTCACCAGCGGCGATCTGGTTCGCCAGCCGTGGACTGAGCAGTTCGATGCGGGCCGCGTTCAGAACCTGATTCATTCTTTGGACGCCAGTTCGGTACCAGGAATGGTCAGGTGCTGACCGACCTTCAGCTCATCGCTGCTGAGGTTATTGGCACTGCGCAAAGTGGCTGGCGACACCTGATAACGCACGGCAATCATCGCCAGGGTTTCGCCGGGGCTGACGCGGTGATCACGCGGGCCCTGAGCGATCTTGCCCGAATCACGCAGCCAGGCAATGTAAGTGCCCGGTGGCGGGTTCTGCTGGAAGAACTGGCGCACACCGCTGCTGATCGAACGCGCCAGCGCCTGCTGGTGGCTCGAGGCCGAGAGTTTGTTCGCTTCGTTGGCGTTGGAGATAAAGCCGGTTTCCACCAGGATCGACGGAATGTCCGGCGACTTCAGCACCATGAACCCGGCCTGCTCAACGCGTTGCTTGTGCAACGGCGTGACGCGACCGATGTTGGTCAGGACTTTCTGGCCGACGTTGAGACTGGAGGTCAGCGAGGCGGTCATCGACAGGTCGAGCAGTACGCCGGCAAGCATCCGGTCCTTGTCGTCGAGGCTGACGTTGCCGGCACCACCGATCAAGTCAGAACGGTTTTCACTGTCTGCCAGCCAGCGGGCGGTTTCCGAGGTGGCGCCACGGTCGGACAAGGCAAACACCGAAGCACCGAAGGCCGCCGCAGACGGCGCGGCGTCGGCATGGATCGAGACGAACAGATCGGCGCCTTTCTTGCGGGCGATTTCGGTACGGCCACGCAGCGGGATGAAGTAGTCGCCGGTACGGGTCAGTTCGGCGCGGAAGCCTTTCATGCCGTTGACCTGACGCTGCAACTCACGGGCGATCTGCAGCACCACGTCTTTCTCGCGCTGACCGCGCGAGCCGGACGCACCCGGGTCTTCGCCACCGTGGCCGGCGTCGATCACCACAATGATGTCGCGCTTGCCGGCCGGGGCCGGAGGCAGTTTGATCGCCGGTTCTGTCGGGGTGACCGGCACGGCCGGAACGGTCGCAACTGTCGGTGTCGGCGCAGGTGTGGGTGGCGGCGGCGCGGCATCGGCCGGGTTATCGAACAAGTCGACCACCAGACGGTTGCCATACTGCGCGTTTGGCGCCAGCGAGAAACTCTTCGGAGTGACGGCTTTTTTCAGGTCGATGACCACCCGCAGGTCGGTCGGCGTACGCTGGGCCGAACGCATCGCAGTGATCGGCGTATTGGCGGTGGAGACTTTCAACGGCGCGCCGAGGGTGGCGCCATTGATGTCGATGACCAGACGGTCCGGCGACGTCAGGGTGAAAACGCTGTGCTGCACCGGACCGGTCAGGTCGAACACCAGACGCGTGTTGTCCGGCGCCCGCCACAGGCGCACGCTGTTGACCTTCGTGTCGGCCACAGCGTTGACGGTTACTGCCATCAACATCAGTCCAGCGGCAGCCACCAACGCGCGAAAGCGCATACCTAACCCCATCATTTAATTGGTTTCCAATGCCAAAGCGGCACACCAGGCCTCGCCACGCGAGCCCTGGGACAAAATAGTCAGCGAACGCCCGCTGTCTTGCGGGCTAATGGTAATGGTCAGGTCAGGCTTTGGCAAAAAGCCTGCACCTTTATCGGGCCACTCGATCAGGCACAGGGCGTCGTCTTCGAAATAGTCGCGAATGCCGAGAAACTCCAGCTCTTCCGGATCGACCAGACGATACAGATCGAAGTGGAAGGCGCGGATGTCACCGATTTCGTAGGGCTCGACCAGCGTGAAGGTCGGGCTTTTCACCGCGCCGACGTGCCCCAGCCCGCGAATGATGCCCCGCGACAGCGTGGTTTTACCCATGCCGAGGTTGCCTTCGAGGAAGATCAGGCCATGCCCCCCGGTCACGCGGGCGATCCGTGCGCCAAAGTCGCTCATCGCCTGTTCATCGGCCAGGTACAGGGTTACTTCAGACACGGTGCATGCTCCTCCAACAACTGACGAATGACTGGAATCAGATCACTGGCCGCCAGCCCACGGCCGAATTTACCTTGTTGCGCCCCGGCGTTGGCGTGCAGCCAGACCGCCAGGCACGTCGCGTCGAACGCATTCATGCCCTGAGCCAGCAACGCACCGACCAGACCGGCCAGCACATCGCCAAGGCCCGCAGTGGCCATGGCCGGGTGGCCTTGATGACACAACGCCAGACGCCCGTCGGGATGAGCGATCAGACTACCGGTGCCCTTGAGCACCACCACCGCTGTATATTTTTTGCTCAACGCCAGTGCTGCCGCAGGACGATCGGCCTGCACCTCGGCGGTGCTGATCCCCAGCAAACGCGCCGCTTCACCCGGATGCGGCGTAATCACGCAATCTTTGGGCAGAGTGACAAATCCGGACGCCAGCAGATTCAACGCGTCGGCATCCCACACTTGCGGCAGCGGTGCATTGGCGGCGGCCGACAGCAGTGCCCTGCCCCAACTCGCTTGCCCAAGCCCCGGACCTACTACCAGCACGGACACCTTTTCCAGCAGCCCCATCAGTTGATTGGCCGACGAAGTGCCCAACGCCATGGCTTCAGGAACCCGGCTCAACGCTGCCGGGACATGTTCCGGGCGGGTCGCCAGCGACACCATTCCGGCTCCGCTGCGCAACGCACTTTCGGTGCTGAGAAGAATCGCGCCGCCAAAGCCGTGATCGCCACCGATCAGCAGGACATGGCCAAAACGCCCCTTGTGCGCAGCCGGCAATCGAGCAGGCAGGTGCGGCAGATTACCCACGTTGAGCCGGCGGGCGGCGACGGCAATGTCACTGTAGGTTTCGGCAGGTGCTTGGAGATCGTTAAACAGCAGGTCGCCGACGTGATCCGCCGCGTCCCCGGTAAACAGGCCGAGTTTCAGCCCGATGAAGGTCACGGTCAGGTCGGCGCGCACCGCGCTGCCCAACACATGGCCGGTATCGGCACACAAACCGGAAGGGATATCGACCGCCACCACCGGCAGGCCGCTGGCATTGATGGCTGCGATGGCAGATGCATACGGCTCACGCACATCACCGCTCAGACCGGTGCCAAGCAGCGCGTCGACAAGAATTCCGCGCAATTCACTGGAAGCAGTCCACGCCGCAATCGCAACGCCTTCAGCCACTGCTTCGGCATGCGCCAGGGCCGCATCACCCTGCAAGCGTTGCGGATCGCCGACGGCCAGCACCTGCACCGTCCACCCCGCACGCCGGGCCAGTGCAGCCACCAGATAACCATCGCCGGCGTTGTTGCCGTGGCCGGTAAGCACCGTCAATGCGTTCGCCGAAGGCCATTGGCGCACCAGTGCGCGCCAGGTGGCATGGGCGGCACGCTGCATCAATTCGAAGCCCGGCGTGCCGGCGGCAATCAGCCGTGCGTCGAGTGCCCGCACTTGCGCGGCGCAGTACAGCGCGTCGGGTAATTGATCTTTAGTGTGCGGCATGCGTCTTCTGGCTCCGATGTCTGGCAGAATTATACGCACCTCAGCTCCGGTTTCTCTCGCCTCATGTCCGCCATCACCACAGATCTTCCCGCCCTCGCCCAATCCATCAAGGACTGGGGCCGAGAGCTGGGCTTCCAGCAAGTCGGCATCAGCGGTCTGGACCTGGCCGAGCACGAGCAGCATCTGCAACGCTGGCTCGAGGCCGGCTACCACGGCGAAATGGATTACATGGGCGCCCACGGCAGCAAACGCTCGCACCCCGAAGAGCTGGTGCCGGGCACCTTGCGCGTGGTGTCCTTGCGCATGGACTACCTGCCGGGCGACACGCAAATGGCGCAATTGCTGGCCAAACCGGAAAAGGCCTACATCTCGCGTTATGCCTTGGGCCGCGATTATCACAAATTGATCCGTAAACGCGTGCAACAACTGGCGGACAAGATTCAATCCGAAATCGGCCCGTTCGGCTTCCGCGCCTTCGTCGACAGCGCCCCGGTGCTGGAAAAAGCCATCGCCGAACAGGCCGGCCTGGGCTGGATCGGCAAAAACACCCTGGTGCTGAACCGCAAGGCCGGCAGTTACTTCTTTCTCAGCGAACTGTTCGTCGACCTGCCGTTGCCGGTGGACGAACCCCACAGCACCGAACACTGCGGGCGCTGCACCGCGTGCCTCGACATCTGCCCGACCAACGCTTTCGTCGGGCCGTATGTGCTGGATGCGCGACGCTGCATTTCCTACCTGACCATCGAACTGAAGAACGCCATCCCCGAAGACCTGCGACCGTTGATCGGCAATCGGGTGTTCGGCTGCGACGACTGCCAGATCTGCTGCCCGTGGAACCGCTTCGCCCGCCCGTCCGGCGAAAGCGATTTCAAGCCACGGCACAATCTGGACAACGCCGAACTGGCCGAGCTGTTTCTGTGGGATGAAGACAAATTCCTCAGCAGCACCGAGGGTTCGCCGCTGCGTCGCGCCGGCTATGAGCGCTGGCTGCGCAATCTGGCGGTGGGACTGGGTAACGCACCGTCGAGCATTCCGGTGCTGGAAGCGCTCAAGGCGCGGCGCGAATACCCGTCAGAACTGGTGCGTGAACATGTGGAGTGGGCGCTGAAACAGCACGCCGACCGTCAAGGCGCGTCGTTATAGACGAACTTCGGCATTTCCCAATGGAAGCGAATCGCCAACAGCCGCAATAGAAAGCCACCGAACAGGGTGATCAGAATCGCCTGTTCGCTCGGCACGTTGAGGAACAGACAGAGCATGTAGCACCACGCTGCGGCGAACGAGACGCTGGCGTAGAGTTCGCGGCGGAAGATCAGCGGGATGTCGTTGCAGAAGATGTCGCGCAGGATGCCGCCGAACACCCCGGTGATCACGCCGCTGACCGAAGCCACCAGCATGCCGTGACCCATTTCCAGCGCGGTCATGCAGCCGATCAGGGTGAACGCCACCAGACCGACCGCGTCGAGCACCAGAAACAGCGAGCGCAGATGGCGCATCCAGCGTGCCGTGAACACGGTGATCATCGCCGCGACCGTGGTCAGCACCAGGTATTCCGGGTGTTTGACCCAGGTCAGCGGGTAGTGCCCGAGCAGCACGTCGCGCACCGAACCGCCGCCCAATGCCGTGACGCAGGCGATCAGCACCACGCCGAACCAGTCCATGCCGCGACGGCCCGCAGACAGGGCGCCGGTCATGGCTTCAGCAGTAATGGCGACGAGGTAGAGCATCAGCAACATGGTGGCGATCCTGGCAGGAAGGCGCGCAGTCTACTCACTTCGCCGGGGCACCAAAAGAGGGCGCCTCGGCGTGGGTCGCCGATCTCAGAACTTGATGAAATGCTTGCGGTAGTGCTGCAGCTCGGCGATGGATTCACGGATGTCGTCCAGCGCCAGGTGAGTGCTGCCCTTCTTGAAGCTGTCGCGCACGTCCGGCGCCCAGCGCGCGGCCAGTTCCTTGAGCGTGGAAACGTCGAGGTTGCGATAGTGAAAGTAGCTTTCCAGCGACTTCATGTGGGTATAGAGGAAGCGACGATCCTGGCAGATGCTGTTGCCACAGATCGGCGACTTGCCCTTCGGCACCCACTGCTCGAGGAAGGCGATGGTTTCGGCTTCAGCCTCGGCCATGCTGACGCGGCTGTCGCGCACGCGCTGGGTCAGGCCGGAGTTGCCGTGGGTGCGGGTGTTCCACTCGTCCATGCGGGCCAGCACTTCGTCGCTGTGGTGGATGGCGATCACCGGGCCTTCGGCCAAAGTATTCAGGTCACTGTCGGTGACGATGGTGGCCATTTCGATGATGACGTCGTTTTCCGGATCCAGACCGGTCATTTCCAAGTCGATCCAGATCAGATTCTGCGGGTTTTGCATATTTCGGCTCCTAGGCAATGCTGCGCAGTTTAGCCTAGGGCGGTGCCCGGGCGTGCTAAACTCGCGGCCGTTTTACCTAATCGCTGCATTCTTCAGACGGAACACCCATGGCCAAACGCCAACTCAATCGTCGTCAAAACTGGCGCATCGAAAAGATTCAGGGCGAGCGCGCCGCCCGCGCCGCCAAACGCGAGTCCTCGGCTGTCGAGGCGCTCGAAGGCGGCGATCTGGGCCCGGAACAGCACGGCCTGGTGATCGCCCACTTCGGTGTGCAGGTCGAAGTCGAGGCCGTTGACGGCGAACTGGCCGGCCAGGTTTTCCGCTGCCACTTGCGGGCCAACCTGCCCGCGCTGGTGACCGGCGATCAAGTGGTCTGGCGCGCCGGCAACCAGGGCATCGGCGTAATCGTCGCGCAACTGCCGCGCACCACCGAGCTGTGCCGGCCGGACAGCCGTGGCCAGCTCAAACCGGTGGCCGCCAACGTCGACATGATCGTCATCGTCTTCGCCCCGCTGCCCGAGCCCCATGCGAACCTGATCGACCGCTATCTGGTCGCGGCCGAGCACGCCGGCATCCGCCCGTTGCTGCTGCTGAACAAATTCGACCTGATCGACGAACAGAACGCCCCGGCGCTGAACGCGTTGTTGGCGGTGTACCGCACGCTGGGTTACCCGGTGCTGGAAGTGTCGGCGCACCACGGCAACGGCATGGAGCAATTGCAGAAACAGCTCGACGGACGCATCAGCGTGTTCGTTGGTCAGTCCGGCGTCGGCAAGTCGTCGCTGGTCAACAGCCTGCTGCCCGAGGTGGAAACCCGCGTCGGCCCGCTGTCCGAACTGTCCGGCCAGGGCACCCACACCACAACCACCGCGCGCCTGTTTCACTTCCCAGGTGGCGGTGAGCTGATCGACTCCCCGGGTATCCGCGAGTTCGGCCTGGGCCACGTCAGCCGCGCCGACGTCGAGGCTGGCTTCATCGAGTTCGACGACCTGCTCGGCACCTGCCGCTTCCGCGACTGCAAGCACGACCGCGAGCCAGGATGCGCCCTGCTCAAGGCCCTGGAAGATGGCCGCGTGCAACAGCAGCGAATGAACAGCTACCGCTCGATCATCGCCAGCCTGCCTGAAAACGGCTACTGAACAAGATCGCCAGCAACGCTGACTTTGGGAATGTCCCAGCCAAACAAAAGCCGCAGTCACCTGCGGCTTTTGTTTGTGGATCCACTCCAGCGACCACCTCAATATCAGTCAGCCGGTAGCTTCGGCGCCTGCTTGGCGATGCTCCTTTCCTGTGATTTAACCCGACGTTCAAGCTTGCGAATATCCTCTTCCGCAGGGAGTTCCTCGGGTTTGATACCACGCTGGTCCAGCATGTCGCGCACGCTCAAATTGTTCTGGACATGCTCGCTCGCAATAGCCGACTCACCCTGTAAATCAACCTGAAGCACATTGTGATTGGTCATCTCAGTGGCAAGATTTTTCGCAGCAATAGTCAATGTAGGCAGAAAATCAGCAAGTGGCCGACTCTTGATGATGCCGTAGCGATCTTTCATCGCTTGAGTCGTTTTCCCACCGGAAAGCGCTGCATCTCCCCGGGAGCGGATACGAGCAAACCCCTCATCATCCACGCCACGTTCGTAAATATTCTGCGACAGTTCTTTTTCCGACTCGCGCAAGCGATCACGAGCATCAAAGCGGGCCTGCAGGCGCATCCGGTCTTCAATCAACTCTTGCTTGCGCGCTTGTAGCGCGAAATAGCTCTGAGCAAAGGCAATGGGCCGTTTACGCGGATCGCCATTCTGCGCAATCAAGTAACAGGCATAGCGCGTAAGCATGAAATCGTCGGTAGCTCGTTGCCCACCTTTGCCAATCTCGATCATTTTCGTAACGCCACGAAAATGATCGAGAGCATCCACACCGGTGGCTTCACACGAGGCTATTGCACGCTGGACAACGGTGAGAAAGTTTTCCCAACGTGCATAACCCAAAGGCTCCTGCAGTTCGCGAGCGAACCAGAACTCGATACCCTCGCCAGGCACCCGTTGCGCTAATTCGTCAAATTGCTGTTGCAGCAAAAAGATTGTCTGATTTTCCATCGTCACGACTCCCTGTGGTTCAGAAGGATTTGAATTCATTGCTGGCCATTTAAAGCAAAACACCCGTGTGCGCTGATCGGGGATTATCCGTGAGAGGCTGATCAAAAAAGCGCCCAGTCGTCGCCGGATACAAAAAAGCCGACATCACTGTCGGCTTTTTTGTGGGTCACTGCTTGGGCGCGGGCGCCGGGGCAGTGGCCGGTGCAGTGGCGGGTGCAGCGGGCGCCGGGGCTGGCGCCGCGCTGCCCGGCGCGGTTGGCTTCGGCGCCGCGTCGTCAAACAGGTTCAACCGTTCGCGCAGCTCGTGCGCCGGCACTGGCTGCTGATCCGCCGGCAAGGCGTTCGGGTCGACCGGTGTGGCCGGGGCCGCACCGTTCTGACCTTGATCTGCCGGTTTCGACGGTTCGGTACCTTGCGAACCTTCGATGGCCGCCTGGGCCTTCTTGGTCAGCACCACGATGTCGATGCGACGGTTGACCGGGTTGAACGGGTTCTCCTTGTCGAACAGCGCCGACGAGGCGTAACCCACGACCCGCGCCACTTGCCCGTCCGGATAACTACCCGCCACCAGCGCACGCCGGGCGGCGTTGGCACGGTTGGCCGAGAGTTCCCAGTTACCGAAGTCACCGGTGCCGGTGTACGGCTTGGCGTCGGTGTGGCCGCTGATGCTGATCTTGTTCGGCACCGCTTTGATGGTGTCGGCCATGGCCAGCAGGATGTCTTCGAAGTACGGCTTCAGGCGTGCAGAACCGGAGTCGAACATCGGACGGTTCTCGGCGTCCATGATCTGGATGCGCAAGCCGTTCGGCGTGATCTCGAACAGGATCTGATCCTTGAACTTCTGCAGCTGCGGATTCTCGTCGACCTTGTTCTGCAGTTCTTGCAGCAACAGTTCCAGACGTTCCTTCTCGACCTGCTCGGCCATGCCTTCAACCTGCTCGGTGTCGACCGTGACCTTGTCCGGTTGCGGCTGCGACTTCACTTCAGGGTTGAGGGTGTTTTCCGGCGCCAGGGTCGGCGTACCGCCCAGGTCGATGATGTACGGCGTGCCGCTCTCGGAGAAACCGACCGGGTCCTTGAAGTAACCGGCGATGGCGATCTTCTGTTCCGGGGTCGCGGTGGACAGCAGCCACAACACCAGGAAGAACGCCATCATCGCCGTCGCGAAGTCGGCGAAGGCGATCTTCCACGCCCCGCCGTGATGCCCGCCGGCGATGCGCTTGACGCGCTTGATGATTATCGGCTGGTTATTTTCCATGACTTAACGACCGCGAACGGCTTGTTCCAGCTCGGCAAAGCTTGGACGGTGAGCCGGGTACAGAACCTTGCGACCGAACTCGACAGCCAGCGATGGCGGCATGCCGGACGCCGAAGCCACCAGCGAGGCCTTGATGGCTTCGTAGACGTTCAGCTCTTCCTTGGCATCGTGCGCCAGGGAGTGCGCCAGCGGGCCGAAGAAACCGTATGCCGCGAGAATACCGAAGAAGGTACCCACGAGTGCCGCACCTACGTGCAGACCGATGGACTTCTGATCGCCTTCACCCAACGAGGCCATGGTCACCACGATACCCAGTACCGCCGCGACGATACCGAAACCCGGCATGGCGTCGGCAATGCCGTTCACCGCGTGGGACGGATGCTCGAGGTCTTCCTTGAGGCTGTACAGTTCCATGTCGAACAAGCCTTCCAGCTCGTGCGGCGCCATGTTGCCGGACGACATGATGCGCAGGTAATCGCAGATGAACGCGGTCATGCGTTCGTCTTTCAATACCGCCGGGTACTTGGCGAAGATCGGGCTCGCAGCGGCATCTTCGATGTCGCCCTCGATGGCCATCATGCCTTCACGGCGGCTCTTGTTGAGGATCTCGTAGATCAGGCCCAGCACTTCCAGATAGAACGTGTGGCTGAAACGCGAACTGAACATGCTCAGGGATTTCTTGAGCACGTGCATCGTCATGTAACCGGGGTTGGCCTGGAGGAATGCTCCGAGTGCCGCACCACCGATGATCATCACCTCGAAAGGCTGGATCAGGGCGGCAATCTTGCCGTGGGAGAGCACGTATCCGCCGAGCACGCTCGCGAATACGACGATGATGCCGATAATTTTAGCCATAGGTAGAAAGTACTTATTTAAGTCGGGTTCAAGGTCATATTCGGAAGTTAAAAAATCTCTTCTTCTACTTATCGGCAAAACTGCGCCAGACTATAGCCAGTTCAGGCGAAAAGCCAATTTAGCCCATGCCGGGCGCGTCTACAGTCAGTGAAGATCTCGTCCAGACATGGCTAATGAAACGAACGTCCCACACGTAAAACCCACCACACTCGATGGCTGGGTGAAGCTGCTCGACGGCGTACGCCTGCCGGTGCCGCAAGAAGCCCACGATCGTGTCTGCCGCGCCATCCGCGATAATCGCAGCTCGCTGCGCGACATCGCCGACCTGATGCAGGACAGCCCGGCGCTGGCGCTGAGCATCATTCGCGAAGCCAATCGCCACACCCAGGGCAGCATGACCGCGCCGGCGGAAAACCTTGAGGTCGCGATCAATCGCCTTGGCCTCGCCCGCACCGAAGAACTGCTGGCACGCCTGCCCGCCGAACCGCAGGCGCAAATTCCCCAGGCCTTGCGCCAGATACAGATGATCAGTCAGCACGCCACGCAACAGGCCAACGGCTTTTTTGCCAGTCGCCTGGCGCGGCTGTGGCAGGACATTCATTGGGGCAGTCTGTTATTTCTGTCGCCGCTGTGGCCGCTGGCGCTGACCTTTCCCCAACTGCTCGAAGAGTGGGAAGTGCGGGTTATCCACAAGGGCGAATCGGCCCGCGACGTGGAAAAGCAATTGTTCGGTGTGCGTCTGCTGAAGATCGGTGAGGCGCTGGTCGAAGTCTGGCGATTGCCGATCTGGGTGCAGCAGGGTTATCGATTGCTGCTCACCGAGCAACGCGAACTGGTCAAGGTTTTGCGCATCGCCCGCGATGTCGATCACCCGCTACGCCAGCAGAATCGCCTCGATGACGACCCGACCCTGCGCCACTGGCTCAATCAACCGGCCAACACCGTGCTGCTGGCCAACGGCCTGGCGCTTTCGGCCCAACAGGCCTGGGACAGTCCGCACAGTGAGCGCTGGCAATACCTGACCAGCCTCTATCTGCAAATCTCGATGGACGAGGTGCAACAACAGTTGCACCAACAGGCCGCCAACAGTGCGCGCCGGCATTCGATGCCGGATCTGTGGCACCCGGCGGTTTCCCTGTTGTGGCCGTGGGGCACCCATCGCCTGCCCGCCGGAATGCTGCCGGCCGCCGCACCCAATGCCGACGACCTCGCCAAGTGGCGCCGGCAATGTGCCGAACTGCTGGCCGAGCCGAGCCGTTTCACCAATGCCATGCACTTGACCATTGCCGCTCGCGACGCGCTGGTGGCCAGCGGCATGCGCCGGGTGATGATCCTGATGGCCGACCGCACGCAGTCCAGTCTGCGCGTGCATCAGATTTCCGGCCTGCCGAAGGAAGCTGCTGCGCTCAACTTCGTCGTCAGTCAAAGCACCGTGCTGCAACGCTTGCTCGCGCAGCAGGCACAAGTGCGGATCACCCCGGACAACAACGCCCAGTTTTCCGCCCTGCTGCCGCCCTCGCTGCGCACGCTGTTCCGAGGCGAACACCTGTTCCTGCGCTCGCTGGTCCACAACGGCCGCGTCATCATGATCGTGGTGGCCGACCAAGGTGGCGGGCCGTTCGCCGACATCACCGTGCAAGCCTTCGGCAAAACCGCGCAGTGCATCGAGAAAGCCCTGCACAGCTTTAGCCAGCGCGGCCAATGACAGCTACAATCCTTCCCCTTTGTGCTCTGGAGACCTCACATGTCTGACTTCTCTGGCCTGGCGCTGGTGATCGAGCCGAGCGACCTGCTCCCTCGCCTCGAAGCCCGCAACCTGATTATGGTGGATCTGACCAGTGCCGCCCGCTATGCCGAGGGTCATATTCCCGGCGCACGCTTTGTCGATCCGAAGCGCACCCAGCTGGGCCAGGCACCGGCTCCGGGCCTGTTGCCGACAAAAGAAAAACTCGAAGAACTGTTCGGTGAACTGGGTCATCACAAGGACGCGGTCTACGTGGTCTATGACGACGAAGGCGGTGGCTGGGCCGGACGTTTCATCTGGCTGCTCGACGTGATCGGTCACGACAAGTACCACTACCTCGACGGCGGCCTGCCGGCGTGGCTGGCGGAAGGCTCGCCGATGTCGATCCAGATCCCTCCTGTCGTCGGCGGTCCGGTAGCCCTGACCCTGCACGACGAACCGACCGCCACCCGCGAATACCTGCAAAGCCGCCTCGGTGCCGCCGACCTGGCGATCTGGGATGCTCGCGGGCCACTGGAATACTCCGGCGAGAAAGTGCTGGCGGCCAAGGGTGGGCACATCCCCGGCGCAGTCAACTTCGAATGGACGGCAGGCATGGATCAGGCGCGCCAGCTGCGCATCCGCACCGACATGCCGCAGATCCTCGAAAGCCTCGGGATCACGAAAGACAAAGAAATCATTACTCACTGCCAGACCCATCACCGGTCCGGTTTCACTTATCTGGTGGCCAAATCCCTCGGTTATCCGCGGGTCAAGGGCTACGCCGGTTCCTGGGGCGAATGGGGCAACCACCCCGACACCCCCGTCGAGCTTTAAGGATTTTTAAGGACAGTCATGAAAGAGCGTTTGTTTATCATCAGCCAATACCTGCTGCCTCACCACTTGCTGTCGCGCCTGGCCGGCTGCATTGCCGAGTGCCGCGTGCGCTGGTTCAAGAATGCCTTCACCACCTGGTTCGCCAAGCGTTATCAGGTGGACATGTCGCTGGCGCTGGTTGAGGACGTGACCGCTTACGAGCACTTCAACGCCTTCTTCACCCGTGCGCTGAAAGACGGCGCACGCCCTCTGGACGAGACACCGGGCGCGATCCTCAGCCCGGCCGACGGTGCGATCAGCCAGCTCGGCCCGATCGAGCACGGCCGCATCTTCCAGGCCAAGGGCCACAGCTTCAGCGTGCTGGAGCTGCTGGGTGGCGACGCGGCCAACGCTGCGCCGTTCATGGGCGGCGAATTCGCTACCGTTTACCTGTCGCCGAAGGACTACCACCGCGTGCACATGCCGCTGGCCGGCACCCTGCGCGAAATGGTCTACATCCCGGGCCGGATCTTCTCGGTCAACAAGACCACCGCTGAAAACGTCCCTGAGCTGTTCGCCCGCAACGAGCGCGTAGCGTGCATCTTCGACACCGAGCGCGGGCCGATGGCCGTGGTGCTGGTGGGCGCGATGATCGTGGCGTCGATTGAAACCGTGTGGGCCGGTCTGGTGACTCCACCGAAGCGCGAACTGAAAACCTTCCGCTACGACGAAGCCGCCCGTGCACCAATTCATCTGGAAAAAGGTGCGGAACTGGGTCGCTTCAAGCTGGGTTCGACCGCGATCGTGCTGTTTGGCCCGGATCAGGTGAAATGGGTTGAAGAAATGAAAGCCGGCTCGCCGGTACAGATGGGCCAGGCCCTGGCATTGCCGAACGCCTGAACCTGTTGATCCGCCCTTTCGCACGTCTGCGAAGGGGCGGATACGACCTGGCTGGCGCCGTTACTCTATCTGCCCACGGAAGCCGATCGGCCCTTCGTTGGCGTAGGTATTGGTGCCGCTGAGGTTTTTCCCGCCGTCACTCGACGTGACACTCAACGCGATAACGTTCTGGTTATCCCGACCGCCGATCACCCATTTGCCACCTGGGTGCCACGGGGCATCGTTGCCACCCCACTGGTTCTCGACGTTGTACTGGTTCTGGCCAGTGCGCTGAGCCTTGAAGCCAATAGGGCCTTCGCCGGCGTAGGTCATGGTGCCGGTGAAGCTTTTGCCGCCGTCGCCGGACTTGATCTCGATCGCGACGACTTTCTGGTTGTCCCGCGCGCCCAGTACCCAGGTTCCACCCGGATGCCAGGGTGCCGAGTTACCGCCCCATTGATTTGCCACTGCGTATTTAGACATGAACCTCATCTCCTTGAAGTTGTTCAGAGACCTGCCCGACGTGTGCGGCAAGCCGTGCAACCGTGCGTTTCCGATCGCACGCCAAAGAGCCTAGTAGCGCCTGCCGAAATGGCACCAAGCCAGCAGACCAACGGTAAAAAAGCCTGACAAACGTCTGCGAAACAGACCACAACTGCTAGAGTTTTTGGCATCGTCCTATTCGCCGCCGGAGCGGGTCACGGCATGAGTGAGCCTCGATCCCGACCACAACTGAGCGCCCCGACCCCGACTCAGTTGCGCCTGTCGTTCTGTGAAGCGACCCCGCGCGATCTCAAGCGCTGGATCGCCGGCCTGCCGAAAGCCAACATCGGCGAAACCGCGCGCCAGCTTTATCAGGGCCTTGGCGAACTCAATCAATTGCTGACGCCCAGTGACAATCGTCTGCATCTGCTGGAACTGCTGCGGCCCGAGGTGTACTTCGTCTGCCAGCACCTTGAGCGGCACTTTCTGCATCAGGCGATCATGCTCGATGAGCGTTCACGCAAGATCAGCAACCTGTGCCAGGCGCTGCAAAGCCAACTGGCCATCGGTTACAAACAGATCGTTCTGCGGATCGCGCCCAAATACACAAAGGATCGGGCGACTCTGCTGAGCGAGGCGCTGCAACGCGCCACCCATGCGCTGAAAGGGCAACTGGTGCGCGCCACGCAGTTGTACAGCCCGGCGCCGGAACAGCTGTGGTTTGAATTGCACCAATTGTTTCGCTGCGCCTGCGACTTGCAGCTGCAACACCGTCGGGTCCGTGATGACCTGGCCAGCCTCGCCGGGGAACTGAGCGTCGAACAGACCTACATCGCCGCTCTGCTGCTGGGCAGCGCCCGCTGCAATCAACTGCGCCAGAACCCGATCGCCCAACTCGCGCAGGTGCTTGAGCCGTGGAGTGCCTGGTTGAAACTCCATCCCGGTGCCTCGGGCGAAGGGCTGTTCGCCATTTCTGCGGAGATCGACGCAGGTCCGCGCTATCGCAGCAAATTTCGCAGCGAACAACAGCCGGGACTGCTGGGATTCGATCCGCAAGCGCTGGTGAATGCCATCGAGGCTCACCTGCTGCATCAGGACACCTCGACGCCACTGCCAGTGCCGGCCGGTCTGACACTCGACACCCTGCAACATCTGCACGCCACCTGGGGCGAAGCCGCCGAACGCAGCTTCCAGCGCACCGTCGGCCAGGGCAACCTGACCGTATGTGTGGGCATGAGCGCCCTGCACTTCTATCTGGGTGGCGAACGCACCTTCAGCGAACTGCTCCGGCATCCCGGCTCGCGCGCCGCGAACTTCAGCCGTGCAGTGGCCCAAGGCGAAAAGGACAGCTGGAGCCAGGCATTCGATGCCGCGCCGCAAAGCAAGTCCGACGATTTCCTGCCTTACGAGGAAATCCGCTACGAACCGCTGGCCGACGACGAAGGCGACGCTGACAGCCCGCCGCATTACCCGACCTATGCGTTGCCGGTCATCAACCACAGCCCCGGCGGTTATTGCCTGGCGTGGCCAAAAGAAGTGCCCGCCGAATTGCAGACCGGGGAGATGGTCGGCATCCAGGACACCACGAATCAGGGCTGGAGCATTGCCGTGGTGCGCTGGATCCGTCAGGTGCGCGGTGCCGGGACACAAATGGGCATCGAACTGGTGGCGCCACACGCCCAGCCCTGCGGCTTGCAACTGGTGCGCACGCGGGACGATCACAGCCATTACCTGCGGGGTTTGTTGTTGCCGGAAATCAGCGCCATCGACTTGCCCGCGACGCTACTGGCGCCACGACTGCCGTTTCAGGAAGGCAGTAAAGTCATGATCAACACCCAGGGCGAAGAGCACCGCGCCGGGCTGGATCGGCGGGTGGCGAGCACCCACAGTTTCAATCAGTTTGCCTATCGCTCGCTGGAGGCCGCGCAGAATGGCGGCAGCGAGGAGGATTTCGACTCGTTGTGGAAATCCCTTTGAGCCAGGATCGCAGCCGGGGGCTGCGATCCTGTGCCGTTGTCAGAGCTGCCCGTCGCGATCCCGGAAGCCCAGCAGGTACAGCACGCCATCCAGGCCGAGGGTCGAGATCGCTTGCTTCGCCGACTGTTTGACCAGCGGCTTGGCGCGGAACGCCACACCCAGACCGGCAATCGCCAGCATCGGCAGGTCGTTGGCACCGTCGCCCACGGCGATGGTCTGCTCCAGACGCAAACCTTCTTTTTCAGCCAGCTGTTTCAGCAGATCAGCCTTGCGCTGGGCATCGACGATCGGCTCGATCGCCACGCCGGTGCATTTGCCGTCGACCACTTCCAGTTCGTTGGCGAACACGTAGTCGATGCCAAGCTTGGCCTGCAATTGCTTGGCGAAGTAGGTGAAGCCGCCGGACAGGATGGCGGTTTTGTAGCCCAGGCGCTTGAGTTCGGCGAACAGGGTTTCGGCGCCTTCGGTCAGGCGCAGCGAGGCACCGATCGAATCGAGTACACCGACATCCAGGCCCTTGAGCAGCGCCAGACGCTCTTTGAAGCTGGCGCGGAAGTCCAGCTCACCGGCCATTGCCCGCTCGGTGATTTCCGAAACCTGGTCGCCAACGCCGGCGGCCTTGGCCAGTTCGTCGATGACTTCGGCTTCGATCAAGGTCGAGTCCATGTCGAACACCGCCAGACGACGGTTGCGACGGAACAGCGAATCTTCCTGGAATGCGATGTCGACGTTCAGCTCCTGGGCCACGCTGAGGAATTCGGCGCGCAGGGCCTGCGGATCGGCCGCTTCGCCGCGTACGGAGAACTCGATGCAGCCCTTGCCCTTGTCGGCCGGCGTGTCCAGCAGCATGCGACCCGACAGACGGTCGATATGATCGATGTTCAGCCCGTATTTGGCGGTGATCGAGCTCACGGCCTGCAACTGGCCGGCGGTGACCTTGCGGGTCAGCAGGGTGACGATGTGGCGTTTCTTGCCCTGATTGCCCACCCATTGCTGGTAATCCTCTTCGGACACCGGGGTGAAGCGCACCTGCTGGTCGAGCTCGTAACCCTTGAACAGGATGTCCTTGAGCACCGACTTGCCTTGCTCGGAGTCGGGGATTTCCACGAGGATGCCGAACGACAGCATGTCGTGGATGACCGCCTGACCGATATCGAGGATGTTCACACCACCCTGAGCCAGAACACCGGTAATGGCCGCCGTCAGACCGGGACGGTCGACTCCCGTGATGTTAATCAGGACGATTTCGCGCAACGCGCACCCCCGCAACTGGAAAAAAACCGCATTCTACCCACTTTCAGTGACCATCGGGCACCGCCAGCGCTTTGCCGGTCTAGGGCCTGTCGCTATACTGCGCGTCAACTTCACGGACAAAAGAGCCGAGCTCAGTGAACCGGCCCACGCCAGTTAAAACCGATAACTTCTTTCTGCTGATCTTCCGTGCACTGCGCCACCGCCGTGTACCGATTGCATTGCGCATTGCCAGCCATAACGTGATCCTGGTCGCCCTGGCCCTGGTGATCTATGCCTGCGTGATGGGCTTGCAGTTCAAGCAGGCCATGCACGAGCAGGCCGATGCGCTGGGCGAAAGCCTGACCACGCAGACCGCCACCTCCGCGACCGAGCTGCTGGTGTCCAACGACATCCTCAGCCTCAACGTGCTGCTCAACAACTTGACCAAGAACAAGCTGGTGGCCCACGCCGCCATCTACAGCGTGGACAACCGCATCCTCGCCGAGTCCGGTCAGCGGCCCAAGCACAGCCTGCTGGGCGAAGCCGAGGGCATGTACGAGAGCAAGATAACCTTCCAGGACGTGACCGCCGGGCAGCTGCGCATCAGTCTGGACATGGATCAGTTCCAGCAGCCGATGACCATCAGCCTGCAAAGCATGGGCATCCTGAGTGCGATCCTGCTGGCACTGTCCCTGACCCTGAGTCTGCGCCTTGGCCGGCACATCTCCACGCCGCTGCTGCAATTGCGCGTGTGGCTGCGCCGGATCGACGAATACACGCCGGGGATCGAGCGTCAGGACGAGATCGGCGATCTGGCCCGTCAACTGCACGCCAGTTACGCTCCCGAGCCGACCATTCCCGAGCCTGAGCCGGAACCCGAGTTCGAGGACGACGACGTCGAGCCGGAGTTCGAAGTACGCAACCTGCGCGATCCGAGTTTTGACGAGAGCCGCCCGATGGCCGCGCAGAAGCCTGCGCCACGCCACGTGGTCAGCACCGTGGAAGACGACGATGACGAAGACCCGTTTGCCGATCTGCGTGACGAATCGCTGAACGAACCCGCGCAACCTGCCGTTCGCCAGCCAACCCCGAGCGTGCCTCAGCACACCGCGGTGCTGGCAGTGCAACTGGGTTCGCAGGAGCAACTTCGCCGCTTGCCGCGGGCACGTCTGGAAGAGTTGCAGGAGCGCTATCGTGACTGCCTGGAGCAAGCTGCTTCGCTGTATCAGGGTGAAATCGAAACCCTGAACGATGGCAGCACGCTGATGCTGTTCCACACCGAAGACAGCGGCGACGATTACCTGACCAACGCCATCTGCTGCGGCGAGCTGCTGCGAGCGCTGGGCCACCAGTTGCAGATCGAAGTCGCCGACAGCGGCATCACCCTGCAATTGCAGTTGGGCCTGACCCTGGGCGACGAACTGTTCGGCCTGAGCCAGATCGACCTGCTGCTGACCGACTCCGCCCAGGACGCCCTGGC